>NZ_JAFNNR010000009.1:0-123092 GCF_026536645.1 Gilliamella sp. B3801 | reverse complement strand
GCGTAATTGGCGTACTTAATGCGCCAAAGGCAATATCATTTGCGCTGTATTTTCCGTCGTTATCGGCATCGATCACCACATAACCTTTGATAACCGCACTGCCGTGATAACCTATTTCTATTCCGTTAACTAATGACTTATTATCAGCAACATGCACTTTTAGCGATAAGTTAGGTGATCCGGCTTTAACTGCACCTTGTCCTATATCCGTATAGCTCAATTGATAACCATCCCAGTCAGCCACGGTTTGTAAACTGTCCTCGGTGATAATCCAATCGCCTTCCGATACGTTGCCCGCCTCAAAGTTACCTTTACTGTCAGTGGTCACTTGTTTCGTAATTGTGCTACCCGTTTTAGTCAGAGTTAATGCTAAACCGGATAAATCCGCATCAATCGCTGAGTGGGTTCGGCTGTTGTCTATATCAATGCTGACATGACCTTTGATCATGGCAATATATTTATACGCTGAACTTTTGTCTAACTCATTTTGTTTTAACGTTTTAAACTCAAAGCTATCACTATTTCCGGCTATGACAGTGTCCGCAATTAATTCCGTTCCTTCCGGTGTGCTAACCTTAATTTGATAGTTACCGCCTTTCGGTAATTTTTCAAACTGATAGTGACCTGAAGTGTCGGTATTAACCTTTTTAAGCTCGACATAATCCGTTGCACCCGGTGCCTGATAATTAAGGGTCACATTAATGCCATTAAGCCCTTCATCACCCTGTCTGTCTTTGCTGTCATTTTCATCAACCCAGACATAACCATCGATTTTTAATTTTCCTACCAACAGATAATTGTTATCCAGTGAACCTTTTTTTGGTAAATTCGCAACCGGAATAACAATATGTTTCGGATCGTTACCTGCTGAGCTTTGTTTAAACTCATGGTCGGCATTAGCGTCTAATTTCAGTACCACAGAATAGTTAGCATTATCACCAAACACCAGATTAGAGAAATGATACTCACCATCTACGGTTTGTTGGGTCATTAATAGCTTACCAGTTCCATCTAAACCGTCACGTAGCTCAACGGTATACGTGATCGCACTATCAAGTAAATAGGCAAACTCATTTAACTGATTAAAATCGGTATTATTATCGGCATAATCAACATAGATTTTACCACCAATACCTTCATCACTCGCTTGTTTAAAATAGAAATTATTGTCTTTTATACCCACATTAGTTAAATCTAGACCAGATAAAGTATCAATTGGTTGAGTGGTACCTTTACTGTTTTTAACTAATGAATAACCATCTGGTGAAGCGACAATATTAATGCTGTACTTCCCTTGGGATAGATTATAGAAGTGGTATTCACCTTTATCATTGGTATACTGACGTGCAATCTCGTTATTGTTTGCATCACGTAAACCAATTAAAACTTGAGTAATTGGCTCAACTGGATCGCTACCATTTAACAAGGTTTTTCCAGAAATTCCGCTGTTGATTGCATAACTACTGTTTATACCAGCTGACGGTGAACTATTTGAACTTCCTGCCAATAAGAAGTATTGGTTTTGAACTGTCTTTCCAACATCTTCAAAGTGAATCGGTTTTAAATTGATATTTGTGTTACCCTCTGCATTAGCAATAACACCAAAATCTTTTGTGGGTTCAATTTCTACAATATAATCAGTATTTAAATCAATACCACTAAAACTATAGTAACCTTTTGCATTCGTTTTTACTTCACGATAAAACGTACGATTGGAACCATCAAATTTATATAATTTGACGTTTATATCCGGTATCGCCATGTCCCCTGTTTTATTAACATAATTTTCTAGTGTGCCATTATTGTTAATATCAACCATTACATGACCGGTGATCGCCGCATCGCCGTTTTTCTTGTAAATAAAATCTAAATTATCACCCGTTACTTTTGGTGTTTTTTCATTAATGGCAATGCCCGTAACTGTATCTGAAACATTTTTTAATTCATAACGTTGTTTATCTAAACCCTGTTCAGTAACTTTAACGGTATAAGTATCATTAAATAAATTTTTAAAGTTATATAGACCGGATTTATCGGTTTTAGTTTTTGCATAGAGTTCACCATTACGATATAACTCAACGGTGACACCCGAAATCACAACATCATTTGTGCCCGGAGTAAAAAAACCATCATCGTCATAATCGTAATAAAGTCGACCACTGATCTCTGTATCATTTTTCAGTTTTACTAACCAGTACTGATCTGGTGCTCCCAATAAACCTGAAGGCGCAACTTGCATATATTCCAGATTTGTTTGTACTTTTGTTGGCAGATAAGCGCCTTTTAACTGACCACTGTTACCGACCAATTCAAATTGCGTGGTATCCAGACCAGTTAAACGTAATAACATATTGGTTAGATATAATTTTCCTCGCGTTGAATTCGCGGCTGTATAAGCAAATTCGCCCGTGTATTGTACACTTTTATCGATAAAGTCAACTTGATCCAAAATATCGTCAACATTACCGTTAAAATATCCCGGGTAGATGCGAGGGGTAAAAATACCACTTACGGTTAGCAAACCTTTATTATATTGAATAAGTTCTTCTTTAGTGAGCTCAGCTGCCCCGTCTTTGTTTTTAGAACCTGTTACATCCAGATAAAGCTTGCCCGAAATTGCCTCGGTCGTATTTGATGGTACAACTTGAGCTTGCATTAGATATAATTTATTTTTATCTAAATTATTGGCAAGTGAACCATCGGCTAATACTTCAAAATCTAACGTTCCTGGTGGTGTTGCTGGATCCACATCCGCAATGTCGATAAAATCATTGCCCGGAGTGTGAACTATACGGTATTTGCCTTCCGGTAATGAGTATAGCTCCATCGTCCAGAACTTACCCCAATACTGATAATCATTACTGTTTTTATCCCAATAATAAACATTTGATGTATTAGTCCCTCTCTCTGAATCTGAACCATACCTATCGCCATTCATATCATTAACAGGCATAGCACGAATATTACCTTTTCCTTGCATTAGAAAATTTTTAACAATTGGTGCACCAAGTTTGTCAAATCGAATTTTATGGCTAGCTGCAAGATCTTGACTGCTATTTTCTACTGCTGTTACGCTTTTACGTAATGCTTTAACGATAAAATCTTTTCCAGCTGTTAGCCCATCAGCGCCGGTAAATTTATAAAGCCCATCAGAACCAGTTTTTTTAGATGCAATAACACTTTGTCCGCCTATTACACAAGCATTGTTATCTTTACAAAGTAAGACTGTCGCATCAAAAAGTGGTAGATCATCATAAGTCCCTGGAATATTAACTTCTAATACCCCTTTGCCAGAATATGTATCTAGGTAAACTTTACCACGAACAACATAATCTTGTTGTTTCAGCTTATACCAAAAGTTAGTTCCCTTATTATGCGCTTTTCCACCTTCAATTTTTATTTCAAAAACTGACTGGTTATTTTCAACGCCAGTATTTTGATCATTATTTTCAAGTTCAATATCTTGTGAATTAAAATTACTTCCAGCAGAAAAACTTGGTCTAGTTAAAACACGATATTGACCATCCGGTAGATTTGTAAAATTATAATAACCGTCCTGATTCGTACCAAAAATTGTGAATAAGTTCCATGTATTATCTGACTGCTTTTTGTATAACGATACCTGAGCAAATTTAATTGCTGTATCTTCATCTGGGTTATAATCACCCAAAGCGCCAGAATGACTATTATTTAAGTAAACATAACCAGATAGCGTATTCGGCTTTTTAGGTTTGAAATACATAGCATTCGAGTGTGAAAGTTCCGTTTGTATCGTTAAAATATAATCACCACTCGAATAGTCAACTTCAATTTCGTCATTAATATCATCAATTTTATAAGTATATAACCCGGCATGATCAATCGGAGCAGCTACCCTACCGAGCGCACCGAGCACGCCATACGAACCACGTTTGCCGAGTGTTGCAGCTAATGGGGTTCCTTGTTTATCAAGAAGCGGAGTTACGCCGTCTTCTTCATAAAAAGAGACTTTCATGTAAGTTGTAGCAGTGTGTGTTGGGCTGACACCATTAACAATACCACCCCAAGCTGTAGTTGAATTAGCTGTTCTAATATTGCTTTCAACGTTTAACGTTCCTAAGTTCTCTCGAAGGGGAGAATACCAAAAGTTTCGATTCGATTGGGTTCCTTTACCTAAACCAACAACAATAATTTCTTTAGGAGCGATATTAGCCTGAGTACCATTACTAAGTTTTACTTTCCCTTTATGGCTACTTCTTGATTTTGGTGAAGTACTGGTTGATTTACCATCAGAATCATTCACAAAAATATAGGAATTTAAATCTATACCGGATTCGTTAATGACTACTTTATAATCTTTGCCGATCGCCAAACCACGGAATTGATATAATCCATTGCTCTTATTTGTTGTTTGTGTAGCAATCTTTTTCCATGTACTATCATCGTATTGATAAAGATCGACGGGGGTTTCTAAATAAGTCGTATTTGATACAGGTAATATATTATAAGGCTTACCAGAATCAGGTCCCCTAGGCAAAAACTGATTTGATAAGACAAATACCTGACCCGATATACCAGATAAACTTGAATCATTTGGATCAATTTTTAATAAAAATGTCGGACCACTTGTTTGGTTATTTGCATCTGTTATTTTGATGTTTTGTTCAAGTTTGCTAAGTGGAATATAAGGCGCTTTCACATTGGTTACTTTTATGTCATAACTCGCCACCGCTAAATCTTTAAAACGATATAGACCATCATCGCTTGTAGTTATCGTTTTTGTGCCCAAAACTTTGGTTGTCGTGCCGGGATAGTAAAGCTCGACATTCATACCTAATGCGCCAGTATCCGTATCAGCACCATAGATACCGTCATTGTTTTGATCTATAGCTACGATTCCATCGACGCCCCATTCATTACGTGGTTTTATATTGAATGCACCTTTTTGATTGGTACCATTCATATTAAACTCTATCGTATTAATGTATTTATGCGAATTATCGGGTAATGTTGCATCCCATAAGGTATATTTAGTTTGATTACTTGAGTCAGCAATAAAATCTTCAATATCAACAATTAGGTCATACTTATAGGTTTTTAAAGTATTTTTGATGTCAATTTCACCTTTATCATTGGTGGCAAGCGTTAACTCTTTTGTTGATGCAGAATTAATTAGTTTAATGGGAATATTTTTGGCGCCATTACCTTTTTCATCCTTAACATCTAAATGAATATCACCGCCTTGCCCTTTGATAAATAAGTTCTGAGCAGACGCACCGGTATCAACGATAAGTTGCACTGAACGATCAATGGTTTCACCTTCCGTCGTCTTTGCCACAACCTTATATGTCCCCAGTAACGGCGCATCTAATTTATAGCTACCGTCCTGATTTGTGGTCGTGTCCGATAGTAACTTTTGATTACTGTCATATAATTCAACTTTTAAACCCGTTAACGGCATTTCTGTTTTACTGGCCGTATTATCATAATCTAAATAGACTTTTCCACCTATATCAAAGGCATATGCTGTTGATATCGTCGTCATCGATATCAACGCAGAAGCTAATAAGCGCTTTATGCTTCTTAGCATCGTCTTTTGCACTGTTGCATTATGCTCAGTTCGCATTATCTTCTCTCCTGATATGCGTAAATTCTTCTCTTCTTTACGTTTTTCAACACTTGGGGCATTGAACTGCATCTTCGGTAAGTGCTTTTCTACACCGGTAACTTTTTGCCAACTGTTCATTAGAAACTCCCCACTACATTGACAAACCAACCTCGTGAACGGTAGTTCAGGTGTGTTAAGTTGTCGTTATAATCCGTGAAGTTGTAACCCACGCCCATCTTGATGTTGTCGCCAATATAACGATAAACACTGGTCACCAATCCGTCTTTGTGGTCATCTGCCAGACTTGTTCGTAGCGTTCGACCTTCAACCTGATATTCCCAGTCGCCTGTCTTGTAATTAACACGCACCGCATACAAACTTGCACCCGATGAGTACCAGTCACTTTCACCTTTATAACGTAAATGACCCTGTCTGTGCGCCGCTTTAAACGCCGTTTCCCAGTTCGCATTCCATTCGTAAACACCTTCTAATGACCATACCCAGCTCTTTTGGTCATACAAGCTCGACGTATAACGTTTACCGCTTGATGACGTTGAGTTCACTATCAACTGGTCATCCGGGTCTAATCCATACACATACGTCAATTTACCAAATAAGTTCAGGTTGTTTATCGCTCTCGGTCGGTAAGCAAAACCAACCATCGATTCCGTGTAGTTACTCACCACTTCACTGTTGTTTCTGTGCTCCCCTAACGTCTTGGCAAAATCAAACTGTACCAGCCAGCTTAAGTCTTCATTGACCACCGTCTTCGCCCGGTTAGTAGTCACCCATTGTCTTATGCGTTCATTGCCGTTATCGATTCGGTATTCCACACGATTACGGATTTGGAAAACATCATTTTTATAACCGTATCCCACCGCCCAAACATCACGACGAGTTTCATCATTTCCGGTTAAACTGGTGTGATTGCGGTGACGGTTGCTCACACGACCTATCGAGTAAGACCCCTCTATAAATTGGGCTTCCGTCGGTTTATAACTCACCCCATAAACATCCGATGTCGTGTGGTCTATGCGGTTGGTTTTAAATTGTCGCTCGGAATATAATTCCATTTGACTCGTCGCCTTGGTTCGACCACCAAATACCGTTGTAATACCGCGACCCGAACTTGAGTCCACATCATTGAGTACCTTCGTGTATAAGTTGGTGCGGTCATTCACATCCCAGCTGCCCTGGATGCCACCACCGCCTCCCCGGTTCGACACAAATAATTCCGCGCCAATATTAATGCTGTCCGTTATCTGAGAGCTGTATCCTACCGTCGTTCGGTTGTCATTTGACACATCACCCGATTTGCCTAACGTCAACTGCTGAATGATGTAACCTTTGTCCCGTCCGTCAAAAAACGAGCGTTCCAGTTTCGCCGCCACCAGCATCTCATGCGTGCTGTCCTCACCATAATTGTGGTTATTGCGGTGCTCCAGCTCTAATGTGGTTTTATATAAATCGCCCAGCGTAGTGTAATATTGCGCACGGGCTATTCGTTCTACATAGTTACCCTTGTCTTTTTCATTGCTGTAAGAAACTAATACCCCTCGCTTATCCGGCTCAAAGTCATAACGTAACTCGCCACCCCACTCTTCCAAATCACTGCTACGGGCTTTGGCAAACGATGAAAAGCCTTCCTGCTGCATCGAGTAATACCCTTTAAAACTCAGCGGAACATCCTCATCGGTAAAGTCATCAAAGTTGATGGTTTGCTCTATCTTCCATGCCGCACCACGGGTATCACCTGATAACGTCGTTTGATTAAACGAGACACCACCATTGCTCGACACATAGATATCATTCATCCCCGCCTTGCTTTTCGCATACTCCACATGGGTATGTGTCCCCTGCGTTGGTCGTATTATCAGGTCAACCCCTTTTAATTCATACGTATCGCCGCTTGACTGGTCTTCATTGATATACGTCCCGCCAATTCGAACATGGTCGTTTAACCAGTGATAAGCACGACCACCAAACACTTTTTCGCTGTTAAAGTCAAAACCGTCTGAATAATATTCATACTCCGCAATAATCCAGACCGGGTTACCCCCTAACAGATTACCGCCTTCAATTATCGAGCTCCCCGTCTCACCCTGTGCCGTCATAGGCAGTGGCTTGGTTAAAAGTACCCGACCCTGAAACTGATTGACTTCATAGTCCACACCTTCCGTCAACGTCCCGGTGCTCAGTACCCGACCGGTATTACGGTCACGTACCTCCATTGACAGCTTTAAACTCCCTTCGGTAATACGCTGATGTTTTAAAAAATACAAACTACCACCAGTCGAGGCTAACTCAACATGACTGCCCCGTGTTTCACCGTTCGATAAAAACACTGTCCCGTACGTGCGGGTATCACCATATCCGGTCACACCTTCACTTTCATGAGACAATTGTGCACCGTATAAACTGCGGTTAAAGTTAGCAAACTCATTGCCGGTAATCTGCGTGTTATAGTTACCCCATAACCCGTAACTTTTCCCTTTCTCTATTTTGAGATAAAACTTCCCTTCCGTATCCACATCCCGCTCAGTGGTCGAACCATCACCATGAGTAGGGTAGTAAGCTTGCGGGTCGATTTCACGGATAAAACGGGTCGGGTCTTTTTCACCTAAATGACCGAACGCATTTTTCAGCCGGGTTTCCGTTGTGTCTAAATGGGCGGTAATGCGATAATCACCTTTGTTCGCTTTTAAGTAAAAAGCAACCCGTCCATCCCAGCTCCCTTTGCCGCTGTAGTGATGACTGTCTGCCTCTTCCAGTATGGATTGTCCTTCGCCACTGACATTGTTTTGCGCATACGTCACATCCACTATGCCCACATAGAAAAGGTCATCTTCCTGCTCCACCACCAGCTTTTCCTGCTGTGTGTAGGTCTGACCCTGCTCATCCTGCCAGCTTAAATCAAACTGATACTCACCCGGGGATAAAATTATCTCGCGCATGGCTCGACCATTGTCGTCCACCACTAAGCGCTCACCATTGAGCATCACTGCTTTTTTATCTTCCAGTCCCGCCATTTGAATGACCACTTTACGGTCTTGCGCACTGGTGACGATGCCCTGATGGTTTATTCGGCTTTCACCAAAGCCCGGTATGGTGCTGTCTGATTTTAATTGGCCAAATAATAAATTCGACGAGGTAGATTGGAGGTTAGATTTGCTATAGGAAATAAAATCACTGTCGGTTTGTGCACTGCCATAACCTAATGTCTTAAAAAATGTCGCATAAACATTGTCTTTCAAACCGTCATAACTGGTGGTGGTTAAAATCGCTTTATACTCGCTATCAATCGATAATGGCTCACCATTATCCGTATTGCCATTCCATAATACCGCTTCATAAGGGCTGATATCACTAAAACGGAACGTCTTTAAGGGATATTGGTTATCTAAATCAGATTGTCGGTAAATGGTGATTTGGTATTCCGCAATTTTGGTTGGATAGTTGGTATAAACATAAAGCCCCATTGGTGTTGTAAATAATCCTTGTGAAGTTAACTTCACTTTAGGATTATAGATACTTAAATTAAGCTTTTCTTCTGCATTAAACTCATCCCGGATAATGTTCAATTTGGGCACGTTATCCGTACCGGCATAAACACCATTTGAGCCGAGTAAAAAAGCAACACTTATCCCCAAACAAAGCGGATGTCGGGTCCAGTTATGTTTTTTCATCTAATTTATTTCCTTTCTTTTAATAGCTATTATTTTTATTTATTGTTAGTTCAGTTAAATGTCTTTTATTAACATCTATACCGATTATCGTTTTAAGTTAACATTTAATTAATAATTAATGATTTAAATAACATTTTAGTTTGAGACTTTTTGAGCTGACATAACATATTGATCGAATAAAACGATCAATAAATAATAAATATTTGTCTTAAACTATCAAGATATCATCAAGTTAATATCTTTATGTGTATTTTTTATACGCTCTATCTTTTCGTTGAAATAAATTAGTTAGCAAATTGCTATCTTGCACAACACATTGACCTAAAATCTGAAAGGATGCCGCATTAACATTGTTTTTGAAAAGTCCGTATTGAGCAGCCGAGATTACACTGTATTTATTGTCTATTGATAATAGTTCTTTTATAACAGTAACAGTCTTTTCAAATAGCGCTGTAACAAAATGGCTATGACTGAAAAACAATGTTTCTAATTGACGGTGATTATCTAAATTAGGTTGCTGATATATCTCATTGTGAGATCCGACATTTTTAATCGGATAATTTGTATCTTTATAAAATCCCAAAGAAGCAAGAAATAACTTTTGTAAGGAGAGTCCAGAATGGTAGATGCCTGAGTTCAATTTTTCTGTTGTATTTAATTCATCATCAATAGATCTAAGCATGATTAAATTAGTCATTGTTTTAGCGAAAGCAAAAATTGATCCAAGCAAAATCAACAAACCTATTACCAGATCAGAAAAAATACGGAACCGTTTACATTTATTCATGAATTAGAATTTCCTTTCATTTTATTGCAACTCTGTTATTAAATTTAGGTTGATGACCTTAAACGATATAAAGAAAAGATAAAATTTACTAAAAATTTAATAGCTAAAACTTTACTATTATTTTCACTTATTCTAAGTTTAGGTTGAAACCGCATCAACTCCTTATTTGCTAAGAGTTGTAAGCGGTTAAACAGCAAATAAAACAGATTATTATCAATTTCAATTACCTTCACGGTAAGCTTTTTTTAAGAAGTGAAATTTAAAATTAACAAATCGGGATTAATTAAATAACTATTGTTTCTTTAACAAAGACCATCATAATATAAATAAATCAATATAATATGATGGCATGACTATTTTATATCCTACCTATTGTCTAATATACTACTGACTTTGATAAGATAGTTGCGAGACTCTTGTGAAACATGGGAAGTAACCAATTTTCGATATACTTGCTGTGGGGTCATAGAATTGATAATGTTAATCGCTTCGTTACGATCACTAGAGAAGGTACGAAGTACACTACCTGCACCACCATTATAAGATGTTATCATTGCGTATCTCAAAGAAATAGGATTATTAATCCCTGCTAGATATTTTGTTTTTAATAATGATAAATAAGCGGTACCCATATCAACATTATTTTTAGGATCGAGTAAAAATTGCCTGCTAGGTTCCCCTGATTTTCCCCTTAATGAAAAAATATCGCGTCCAGCAGTATGTTGTTGAACTTGCATTAATCCAAGTGCATCACTACGGCTCACAGCATAGGGGTTAAATGCCGATTCAACTTCCATAATCGCTAAAATTAATCGTTCATCTATAAGGTAACGATTTGATGCTTCAATCACTAACGGTAAAAATTTTCTGGCGCGCTGATTGATATGATTAGGAACAAGTTTAATTTCAACATAAGTAATTTGATGAGAACCCGATGTGCGAACTTGCATATTATGAGCAAGAACATAGTCAGCAAAGTTATTGGCTCTACCACTCCAACGAATAGGTTGCATTTCTTGGTCAAGCACCTGATTATACAAAAAAGGCTCTTGTGACTGATCTTGCCCCATTTTACCATGACGAATAATATCATCTGGTTCTGGCATTAGTAGCGTTGAAACAATAGCATCTTTTAAACTGATTATGGGCATATCAGACAATGTTTCTATCGTAATCACCCCAGAAACAAAGTTAATATGAACTCGCGTTTCTAAATTATCCTCATATTGAACATAATCTTTAGGTCCCGCAATAAGCACCTCTTTGGGCCCCCATATTTGTTCAATATTATTAGCATATTGGCTGATTAAAATATTAAATGCATTGGTATCTTTAACATAATAATCTTCATTATCGAAATTTGCATTTTTACTAGGACAACCCGCTAAAAAACTTGCAGTAACAAATAATGTAATAATTTTTATGTTATTTTTCATGTGATTTCTCAATTTTGTGGTTTATAGCCATCAATAATGATATCTTCACCATCAAATAAAAATTTAACCATTTCATCTTCAATTTTTTTTCGATGTTCAGGATTCATCATATTGAGTTTATTTTCGTTGATTAACATGGTTTGTTTTTTAAGCCATTCTTGCCAAGCTAGTTTTGAAATTTCGTTATATATACGCTTGCCAAGCTCTCCCGGATATAGCTGAAAATCCAAACCTTCCGATTCTTCTTGTAAATAATGGCAAAATATAATGCGGCTCATATTAATCTTTTTCCAAATACAATTAAAAATAGTGTCCAATTATAACTGAAAACAATTATGTAAAAGAAGAAAATTATTCGGTCGCTATCCTGCGCAAAACTTTCAAACTGAATTTTAATTCAAATTAAATGAATAATTATTTACTTTACTAAACCTCTATTTGGCATAAAATAGATTACAACATGTCAATATAGGTAAGGATGTAACAATGCAACATAACGTTTCTCGAGAACTGTTTGATAAAGTCATTTTACCCGTTTATTCACCCGCACAATTTATCCCCGTTAAAGGTGAAGGTAGCCGGATTTGGGATCAAAATGGCGTAGAGTACATCGATTTTGCTGGTGGCATTGCAGTCAACGCTTTAGGGCATTGCCACCCAAGATTAATCAAAGCATTACAAGAACAAAGTCAAAAATTGTGGCATGTCAGCAATGTGTTTACTAATGAACCGGCATTAATGCTTGCTCAAAAACTGATTGACCATACTTTTGCTGATCGCGTATTTTTTGCCAATTCAGGGGCGGAAGCCAATGAAGCAGCGTTCAAACTTGCTCGCTATTATGCCACAAAAAAGTTTCATCCTTATAAAACTAAAATTATTTCTTTTTACCAATCTTTTCATGGACGCACTTTTTTCACGGTTTCTGTTGGAGGTCAAGCAAAATATTCCGATGGATTTGGCCCTAAGCCAGCTGATATCGTTCATGTTCCGTTTAATGATCTTAATACTGTTAAAGCGGTCATGGATGATCATACTTGTGCGGTCGTCCTTGAACCGGTACAAGGGGAAGGCGGCTTGGCATCGGCTACACCTGAATTTTTGAATGGTGTTAGGTTGCTTTGTGATGAATATAATGCCTTGCTAATATTTGATGAAGTTCAATGTGGCATGGGACGAACAGGCAGTTTATACACCTATCAACAATACAATGTGATACCGGATATTTTAACCTCCGCTAAAGCATTGGGTGGCGGATTCCCGATTAGTGCAATGTTAACCACCGATCAAGTATCCTCTGTGATGCATGTTGGTGTACATGGTACCACTTATGGTGGTAATCCTCTTGCTTGTGCAGTAGGCTGTGAAGCGTTTGATATTATCAATTCACCAGACGTGCTTTCAGGGACCGAAAAGCGTCGAGCAATATTTATTGCTAAACTGGAAGAAATTAATGACAAATTCAATGTGTTTAGAGAATATCGAGGAAAAGGGTTACTTATTGGCGCTGAATTACAACCTGAGTTTCATGACAAAGCTCGCGATTTTTTGAACGTCGCAACAGAATATAAAGTAATGATTTTAAATGCCGGTTCAAATGTATTACGTTTTACACCTTCACTGATTATATCAGAAGATGAAATCCAAGAAGGGATGAACCGATTTGCAAAAGCCGTTGAAAAAGTTGTCAATGCTTAAGTTTTTCTATACAGTAACAGCATTTTAATCGATTAAATGCTGTCTACGCATTTATAGGATACTTATTTATGTACGATATTCGACCATTAAATTATGCAAAAACTAAATTTATATTAAGTGCACCAGATATTTCACATTTGCCCTTTGACGGTGGTGTAGAAGTCGCATTTGCCGGTCGCTCAAATGCAGGAAAATCGAGTGCGCTTAATACGCTGACTAACCAAAAAGGGTTGGCCAGAACCAGTAAAACACCGGGGCGGACTCAGCTTATTAATCTTTTTGAAGTCGAGCCTAATTGTCGGTTGGTTGACTTGCCAGGATATGGTTATGCGCAAGTGCCAGAAACAATCAAGCGAAAATGGCAGAAGTCATTAGGGGAATACCTACAAAAACGTGAAAGCCTTAAAGGTTTAGTGATATTAATGGATATAAGACATCCTTTAAAAGATTTAGATCAACAGATGATTGAATGGGCGGTATCGGTGAACATTCCCGTCATGTTGTTATTGACCAAAGCAGATAAGCTGGCGTCTGGAGCGCTCAAAAAACAAGTAAATATGGTCAAAGAAGCCATCTTACCTTTTCAAGGTGATATTACAGTATCCCCTTTCTCATCACCAAAACGTATTGGTCTTGAACCATTAAAATGGCAATTAAACGAATGGTTTAACCAACAATAAAAGAGAAAATTAATGCATCATCCTGCTTTTTCATTCCAAGCGCTATCCCCTGAATTTATTCTTGATTGTTTATTGTCTATCGGGATACGTGTTGATTCGGGTTTAATAGCATTAAATAGCTATGAAAATCGTGTCTACCAATTTATGGATGAAGAGCGAATACGTTATGTTGCTAAGTTTTACCGTCCACATCGCTGGAATCGAGAGCAAATTCTTGAGGAGCATCAATTTACCCAAGCATTATTTGATGCTGAAATCCCTGTTGTTACGCCTATAATAGTCAATAACAACACTCTGCATGAATATCAAGGTTATTTGTTCTCGCTTTTTCCAAGTATAGGCGGCAGACAATATGAATCTGATAACATTGAACAAATGGAGTCAGTCTCACTGTTATTAGGACGAATGCATCAAATTGGCGCTCAAAAAAACTTTATACACCGACCGACAATCGGTCTTGAAGAGTACCTTTATCAGCCTCAAGAGGTACTTTTATCTTGTCAGTTTATTCCTAAAAATATTCATTCAGCGCTTAGAACAAACCTGACACACCTAATTAAAGCCGTTGAACAACATTGGCATAATGATTGGCAATGCATCCGTTTACATGGTGATTGTCATATTGGTAATATATTATGGCGAGACCAAGCCATACTTGTCGATTTTGATGATGCACGTAATGGCCCTGCAATTCAAGATTTATGGATGTTACTGAATGGTAATCGGCAAGAACAACGTCTACAACTTAATGCGTTAATAGAAATGTATCAAGAGTTTAACGATTTTGATAGTCAACAAATTAAATTAATTGAGCCATTAAGAGCAATGAGAATGGTTCATTATCTGGCTTGGATTATTACACGTTGGCAAGACCCAGCTTTTACTGCTGCTTTTCCTTGGATCACAGATGTTGATTTTTGGTATCAACAACTCAAGGAATTTGAACAGCAAACTAAAGCAATTTACTCACCACCTTTAGCATTGATGTCGGCATTTTGAATTATAAACTCATCTAAAAATAAATTAGTTAGCAATGAATCTTGCCAATAATTCTGTTAAGTTAGGAGATTGTGCAATAAGTTTTTCTTTATGAGTCTTAGAAAGTTGTTTGATACGATACTCAAGCTTTAAAGCTGTGGATTTATCCCCAACATAAACTTGATAGACAAGCGTAAGATCTTGATGACCTTTCAAATATTTAGCTCCTTGACCAGTTTGATGTTGATGTAAACGTCGACTTATATCTGTAGTAATACCGGTATAGAATGTTTGATTAGCCGTTTTAATAATATAGAGAAACCAAACTGATGACTTATTTAGCATAGTAAACAATAGCAGTTAACGTATTTATCAATAATTTTCAATTATAAGAAAACATTTTAATCAGCGCAAAATTTTGATGATTATAATTAGGTTATGTAAACGTTATAATTATCATCGTTTCATTTACTTTAAGATAGATAGTGTTTAAGATAAACCAATTGTGTTGTTGTATGTTGGAGCCAAGTAATTTGAATAACTTTGCAAATATAATTGAAACTGAACGTGGTGATATGAAGTTCGCTTACGTCCAAAATGATGAAATTGACTATCTTGAACTGTTTGATCACTTTCTGGCAGAGGAAGGTCACCATGAATTACTGGATCCTAGTGATCGTATTGAAAGATATACTTATTTAATTAATCATAATCAAAGCAAATTTATTTTTAAAATTGATGGTGGCGTTGAAAATCGTTTGGAACGTCGACTGATTGCCAAAATAACCGGTGATTTTTATTTCAATTTAATCCACAAATTAGCTAAAATTTCGCAGGATAAATGCGACATAGCTTATGAGCTTTATTTAGTCGCATTCGATAAAAAAACTAAACGCCACTATATGATTTTTAATTTTATCGAAGGTCGTTCATTAACAAGGGACGAAATGAAATTACATGGCGAACAAGTCAAAAATTGTATCGAAAAACTTCATCATTATAATTTAGTCTCTAACGATGTGCATGGCGGTAATTTTATTTTAACGCCAGATGGTAAAATTAAAGCTATCGATTTAACAAATTCAGGGTTTATTTGGCTAACCAAAGCTAACGATGCCATAGAACTGCAAGAACGATTTAATATTAAGATTAAAGTTCCGGCTATGGCAATGGCAATTAAAAAATTTACCCATGGATTTAAACGATTATCACGAAAAATTCGTGGTAAAAAGGTTTAATATTATCTTAATGATGTGAGGTAATTATTTACCTCACTCGCATAACGTCTAAAATTGTTATTGATTTCCACATTTTTAACATTGGTTCTTTTCATTCAATTTTAAATATCAATTTATGGTTAATGTTTATCGATATGAGTAAACTAATCAATAAACCATTTAACACCTATGAGGAGCTAGCCATGAAAGCGTTTATAATTTTATTCACTCTTGTTGCTGTGCTAACGGGCTGTACATCGCCCAAAATGGCGTCGATTTATCAAACCCAAGGCGTCGAAATATCACAAAACGCATCGGGCGATGATATTCTCAATAAATATAGCAAAACAATACCAACCCAAAATCTTCATTCTTCCTTGTCGCTGTGTATTGCACAAGAACTCAATAATGGACCAGTTGTGCTAACAAATGAAAGTTATTTTGGATCACCTTGGTGGTATTCATACAACATCCCTAATCAACAATCGATCACAATAAATGGGGGGCAAACGATTAAGCTAGTTGAAGGAAATCATGTTGTTGCCAATGCCATAACCGACTATCATTATAACGCTAAATATTTTGTCAGTTATACTTTAACGGCTACTCACCATCAAAACAATATTCATTATCTATTTAGCAACATTAAACAGGCTCAACAATATACGGGTTCGACAGTAAATGATGGTTTTGAAAACGTTAAAACTTTACAACGATCACATCCTGACTTAGTTATCGATGCACTAAATAAAGAAATCAATAAAATTCAATCATGTTTATTAAAATAATAACACGTTTTATTTGAATTAAATTTTTCTAAACTTATTAAGTATTAAACCAAAATCACCGTATTTAATATTTTAGTGTCATTGAACAGAAATCATTAATATACGGTTTGAAATACAGGTTTTAGATCAGGACATAATTTAAAGCGAATATTTTAACAAACACAATTAAGATGCAAAAAACCAAAACAGTGACATAATACGATAACCCAATCGCTTCATACTATTTATACTTTTTCTGTTTAATTAAATTTTTTTTAAGTTTTGTTATTAATTTTTATAATCGGCAATGATAATCTTATTTAAATTACAATCCACGTCATTTATTTACAATTTTCAACAATTTTTTATGTTTTAATTTGAAATATATCAAATTAAATTAGCGACATAAGTAATCTGTATCAATTATTTCTTTTAGTCATTTACTGCTTGGATATCTTTGTTAAAATAATAGTTATAAATGATGATTTCCTTTTTTATAAAACGATAATTATGCTATTACTTGAAATAAACGTTTTTAAACGGTGCTATTCCTTTAAAGTATCGACTTCAAAAACAAATTGTTTATTTTCAGTATGCTAGATTAACAATTTGAAAAAGATTTTTTAACTATCTGTAAATGTTTTTTTTTAGTAAGATATTTTTTATTAGATGCGCTAAATTATTTTAGTCATATATTGCGTATGTTTTTAAACAGAGCAAAAGATCATAATGGAGAGCATGAGGTTAGCCTATGCGTGATAATGAACCACAAATACTTTCGTCAATTTTGACGCAAGATTCTTCTTTATTGCATATTCAAGAAAGAATATATGCGTTAAAGAAATTAGCTAATGTTGTATTTGATCTATTGCCTCCTCCGTTAAATGTTCAATGTCGGGTATCTAATTTTAGGCAAGGTATTCTCATTCTTGAAGTCAGTTCAGCGAGTTGGCTTACTCGGCTAAAATATGAACAAAGCAATTTATTAACCGGTATTCGCAAAAACCTATTGCCATCTTTAGCATCAATTCAATATCGTATTAATCCTGATATTGCTGCACCTTCATCCCAAAGGGTTAATCATTCGTCAAATGATGCTACAATGAACAGTACCATGACACAAATTAGTGCAACTTATTTATATGCATTAGCAGAAAATGCACCAAATAAACTAAAAAAACAATTGATTAAACTTGCTAACCATGCAAAATGATAACGAGCAAGTTTATATTAATTTTATATAATCAGACTATATAAAGTACAAGGAGTAATTTATGGAAAAAGACATCATCATTTATATTTTAATTGGATTAGTGATAGGCTTGATTGTTGGCGCTATTTTAATGAATGTGGTTAGTCCTAAAGCTCGTCAATATGCAAATACCAAACGAGAGCTTGATAAAGCACAAGAAGAGTTGAAAACTCAAAAACAAATGATTGCTCAACATTTTTCCCACAGTGCTGAAATCTTAGATAATATGGCTAAAGAGTTTAGACGTCTTTATCAACATATGGCAGAAAATTCGCAACAGATTATTGGTAGCGAAAATATGCCTAATCTTAGTCTTGATGAAAATAATTCTGACAGTAGCCCAAAATTAGTTTTAGAAAAGCAACCTAAAGATTATTCTGATAATCCTTCAAATTTATTTAAAACGGATGATCAACGGTCTTAATACGAATTCACTAGTAAACGCTAGTATAAGTTTCTATTATTTTTAAATTATTCGAAAAGCGAGAGTTGTAAAATGAACAATTCAGTAAAAAAACAAAAAAAACTATTAAGTGTTATTGCTTTAAGTATAAGTATAAGTTTATCGATGTTTTCAAATGCTTATGCTGCTTTTCCATCGATACCTACCGATAATAATACTGAAAAACCGAGTTTGGCTCCAATGCTAGAAACAGTATTACCGTCTGTTGTTAGCATTAAAGTTGAAGGTGTTGCTCAGATGCAAAATAACATGCCAGAAGAATTTAGACGTTTCTTTGGTTATCCTGACAGTCAATCGAGAGCGTTTACTGGTCAAGGTTCTGGTGTCATTATTGATGCTGAAAAAGGCTACGTAGTAACCAATAATCATGTTATTGAAAATGCAGATAAAATCATTATTTCTTTAAATGATGGTCATGAGTATCAAGCCAAATTAATTGGTAAAGATCAACAAAGTGATATTGCATTACTGCAAATTCAAGATGGTAAAAAATTAACCGCACTGAAACTCGCTGATTCAGATAAATTACGTGTTGGTGATTATGTTGTGGCAATTGGTAATCCTTTTGGAATTGGTCAAACGGTTACTTCGGGTATTATTTCCGCGCTTGCTCGTAGTGGACTTAGTATGAATGGTTTTGAGAATTTTATTCAAACAGATGCGTCAATTAATCGAGGCAATTCAGGTGGAGCCTTGGTCAATTTAAATGGTGAATTAGTTGGAATTAATACCGCCATTATTGCACCTAGTGGTGGAAATGTAGGTATCGGTTTTGCGATTCCAAGTAATATGGTGAAAAATTTAACTTCGCAATTAATTGAATTTGGCGAAGTCAAACGGGGTGTATTAGGTATAAAAGGGAATGAATTAACTTCTGATATTGCAAAGGCGTTTGATCTCGAAATTCAAAAAGGCGCATTTGTTAGTGAAGTTATCGATGACTCGGCCGCAAAGGAAGCCGGTATTAAATCTGGCGATGTGATTGTGTCAATGGATGGAAAACCCGTTGATAGTTTTGCCGAATTACGAGCTAAAATTGCTACAGCTGGTGTTGGACGAACTGTTGAATTAGGTTTAATTCGTGACGGTAAAAATCTAACCGTTAGTGTAAAATTAAAAAATAGCGACGAATCGACGACCGAAGCAAAATCTTTACACGCTTCCCTTGACGGCGCTATATTAACTAATGGTGAAATTAAAGGACAAAAAGGTGTAATTATTGAAAGCATTGCTAAAAATTCACCTGCATCAAGTTTAAGCCTACAAGAAGGCGACCTTATCACGGGTGTAAATAAAACACGTGTCAACAATATTGCGGATCTTCGTAAAATTATTGACAGCAAACCATCTGCAATTGCGCTAAATATTGTTCGGGGTGATAGCCGTTTATATTTAATTTTACGCTAATTCCTGAATAAATTTTTTTTCGTCGATGCTTTTGTATCGACGAAAATCATTAATTTCAACATCTAGTCAGATGTGCTAAAATCTTCTTATCACCCTTTACAATCAAATCATTATGCTTAAGAAAATTTTATGGCCTATATTGATTGGTACTGTTTTAGCGATAGTGCTATTGATTATATTTCCGACCTTGCGCAATGGAACACAATCAAACTTTTCAAGATCAATCTTTGATAACGAACCCATAAGTTATTCTGATGCTGTCAAAATTGCTGCACCAGCGGTTGTGAATATCTACAGCCGTTCAGTGAATGCAATGTCTCAACAATCGACAGATAACCCAATTACACCACTAGGTTCTGGGGTAATTATGAGTAAGCAGGGTTACATTATTACTAATTATCATGTTGTTGATGGTGCAGAACAAATTATCGTTGCTTTACAAGACGGACGAATTTTTGAAGCGCTAACTGTTGGTTCTGATAAACTGGTTGATATTGCAGTTCTTAAAATTGAAGCTACCAATATACCAACAATTCACATCAATCCTAACCGAGAACCAAAGATTGGAGACGTTGTTTTAGCTATTGGTAATCCATATAATATTGGGCAAACCATTACGCAAGGTATTATCAGTGCAACAGGACGTGATGGTTTAAGTCCTTATCGTCGACAAAACTTTATTCAAACTGATGCATCAATTAATCATGGTAATTCTGGAGGGGCACTAGTCAATACTAAAGGTGAATTAGTTGGAATTAACACCCTAACCTTTGCTAAAAATTTAGGAAATGAAGTACCCGAAGGTATCGGTTTTGCCATTCCAACGGCCTTAGCGGTAAAGATAATGAATAAACTGATTCAAGACGGCAAAATAATTCGCGGTTATATTGGTATTGATGGATTAGAATTTACGCCTACTCGAAATCCAAGCGATATGCCGGTTGTTTTAGGTATTTTGGTTACTAATGCCGAAGGCCCCTCTTTACAAGCCGGAGTACAAACAGATGATATTTTAATTATGGTTGATAACAAGCCTGTAAAATCCATTATTCAAACAATGGATCAAATAGCCGAGTTGAAACCAGGCACAACCGTCCCCATAGTAGTATTGCGAAACGGTGAAAAGGTTGAGTTACAAGTAACTATTGGTCAGTTACCTGTTTAAACAAGGCTTTTATTGCTTGATTACCAGCAGTTTAAAGCGTATAATTCGCAACCTTAATCATGTTTTTTAACACTCGTATGGTGTATAGACTTTGCTTTCACAGCCGTTTATATAGCGATACGAACCAACTCTAGAGGCTTATTATGAAAGAAGGTATTCATCCAGAATATAAAGCAATTACAGCAACGTGTTCTTGCGGTAATGTTATCAAAACTCATTCAACTATTGGTCATGATATTCATCTTGACGTATGTGGTGAGTGTCACCCATTCTATACTGGTAAACAACGTGATGTTGCAACTGGTGGACGTGTAGATAAATTCAAACAACGTTTTTCAATGGTTGGCGGTAAAAAATAGTTTTTGTTGTAACGATTTTTTCGTTATTATCATATAAAAAAGGCGCTTTATGCGCCTTTTTTATATCCCTTCTCTAATGATACTGAACGATGATAACCATTTAATTTTTATTCATCAATCAGATCAGGATCAATACCTAAATCCCTCATCATTTTTTGAGCTTGCTGTGGAATACCATCTTCTCGATCCTTTTGTAAGTCTTCATCACATGGTAAAGGCTGCCCTGTATAAGCATGCAAAAAAGCTTCACAAAGAAGTTCACTATTGGTTGCATGACGCAAATTATTCACTTGTCGACGAGTACGTTCATCAGTCAATATCTTTAAGACTTTTAACGGAATTGAAACAGTAATTTTTTTTACTTGCTCACTTTTTTTACCGTGCTCTGCATAAGGGCTGATATAGTCGCCATTCCATTTCATCATTTTTCCACCAAATTACATCACAAATAATGTGGATAATTTTAACGTTTTTTTTGTTTTACTGCAATCTACACACCAAGATACTTAGACGTCTAGACATGTTGACGTCTTTATTAATTGTGTTATTCTTATACAACTGATATCTAAGAATAAATCAAGAGGTCTAGGAAGGTTATTATGGCTAATCAATCTAACAATCAAAGCCAATGTGCTAATTTAAATCAAGGGACGATTGCTGTCCGGGGTGGTCTAAATACCGATGATCAATACGGTAGTGTCGTTCCAGTGATTACACCTTCAACATGTTACCGCTATGAAGAGTTTGCAAAACCCAGAGAATTTGATTATGGTCGAAAATCAAATCCTAGCCGACGATTAGTTGAACAAACCGTCTCAAAATTGGAAGGTGGAGCGGATGCTATATTAACGAATTGTGGAATGTCAGCCATTCATTTAGTTAGCGTTGCATTATTATCCCCTAATGATTTAGTGGTTGCGCCTCATGATTGCTATGGTGGCAGTTATCGGTTATTTAACAGCTTAAGTGAACGAGGTCATTTTAAAGCAAAATTTGTTGATCAGTCCGATCCTGTTGCATTGAAAGAAGCGTTAAATCTAGGTCCTAAATTAGTTTTGATTGAATCACCAAGTAATCCTCTTTTGCGTGTTGTCGATATTCAAGCGATCACTCAACAAGCGCATGAAGTGGGTGCAATTGTATTAGTGGATAATACTTTTATGACACCTATTCTACAAAAGCCATTAGAACTTGGAGCTGATATTGTCACCCATTCTTGTACCAAATTTTTAAATGGTCATTCCGATTTATTGGCTGGTATTCTGGTCTTCAAAGATCAAAAATTAGCAACAGATGTCTTATGGTGGGCAAACAACATTGGAACGTTAACATCATCGTTTGATAGCTACTTATTATTGCGTGGATTACGTACTTTAGCTGCTCGTGTCAAATTACAACAAGACAATGCTAAACAGGTAGTTGAGTTTTTAGTGAATCATCCTAAAATTGCTAAAGTTTTCCATCCATCTTTACCGTCTAATCTTGGTCACGATATTGCTAAAAAACAGCAAAAAGGATTTGGCTCTCTTTTAAGTTTTGAATTGGCCGGCAATGCTGATGTTATGCCTAAATTTTTAAAAGCGCTGAATATATTTACCTTGGCACAATCATTAGGTGGAGTTGAAAGCTTAGTCTGTCACCCTGCAACGATGACCCATTCAGGAATTAGTGCCGAAGCTCGTATGACGGCTGGCATTTCCGATCAACTATTACGCATTTCAGTTGGATTAGAAGATATTGATGATTTAATCGGTGATTTAAAACAAGCATTAGCGGCTATTTAGCTTTAATTATACAATTAAATTATGGGTTGATGATTTCCACTATTATAATCTTTTTCATCAATCCTTTTAAGATTTAATTAATTGATTTTAATAATGAGTTTCAAATGTTATTTACTGTAATGGATGATTTTATTTTGAATTGCGGTAAATATCTCATCAAGTGAGTGTCGTTTAGCTCGTCCACAAATTTTTGCTACTTCATCACACACTAGACATTGCCTTGGATGTTGTTCAAATTGAGCTCGAGAAAGGCTCTGTTGGGTAGTGGGATCAATGACATCAATATCCCATAATCGTCCTAAAGGATGATTATCTTCAATATCAATACAAAATTGTTTTAACTTTTCTGTTTGGCAAGCTACCGAAATAATCGCTTCAAACCCTGTGATTTGATAATAATGCTGTTCATTCACGATAGTAATATTGTTTGTACTCAAACAGTGATGTAATGCTTGGATCGCTTGATTAAATAGATAGTGTGCTCCACTACTATTTTTAATAGCCCCTGGAATAACCAAACAAAGTGAGATGATTGGTTGTTGATAGTGTGTGATTGCAAAAAGTTGATTGGCAACTCGTTTTTCTTTAGCAAGTAACATCTGTTCAAGCGTGATTGGTGTACCATCATCAAATTTTACTATCATTGTGATCTTGTCTGCTATTTAGATAAAAGAAGGCAATAGCATGTCATCATGTCATGCTATTGCAAGTTAGTTAGTCTTTAACTTCGCGTACGACATCAATCACCGAACCATCTCGGTAATGAACAATACCAACAATTTTATCCTTAAATTCAATTGGTTTTGGTTCACCAGTCAATGACACCGCACGTTGGTAAAGCTCTTCAATGCTCATTACCGGTAAGTTTGCTGCTTTTAAACGTTCAGCGATTTCTGGACGATTAGGGTTAACAGCAATACCATGATCAGTTACAAGCACATCAACGCTCTCACCTGGTGTTACAACGGTTGTCACTTTCTTAATCACAGTTGGAATACGGCTACGAATTAATGGCGCAACAATAATGGTTAAGTTTGCACCGGCCGCGGTATCACAGTGACCACCAGACGCACCCCGCATAACACCATCCGATCCTGTTAATACATTAACGTTATAATCAAGATCGATCTCTAATGCACTAAGGATAACAATATCTAACTCATCCACACTCGCCCCTTTCGATGCAGGGTTTGCATAGACATTGGTTGAAACTTCGATATGATCTCGGTTTTTACCTAAAGATTGTCCTGCGGTACCATCAAAACTTTGCGTATCAAGTAAACGTTTAACTAACCCTTTTTCATGTAAATCAACAATACTTGCTGTAATACCACCTAATGCAAATGAGGCAGTAATATTTTTAGCTCGCATACGATTTTCTAAGAATCGGGTGGCTGCCGTTGAAGACGCACCTGAACCGGTTTGAATTGAGAAGCCGTCTTTAAAATAGCCAGAGTACTCGATGACATCCGCAGCATAGCGAGCAATCATTAGCTCACGTGGATTGCTGGTAATTCGCGCTGCACCGACACTGATTTTAGTCGGGTCACCAACTTCATCGACTTTAACAATATAATCGACTTGATCCTGACGAATACTTGCCGGATGATTTGGATAACCAACGATATCTTCAGTCAACAAGACTACTTTTTTCGCAAATTGCGCATCAACCATCGCATAACCCAATGCACCACATTGAGATTTACCCGATACACCATTGGCATTACCTTGCTCATCCGCTGTTGAAACAGCTAAAAATGCGATATCAATGTTAATTTCACCACTTTGAATAAGTTTTACTCGTCCACCGTGAGAGTGAATATGAACAGGATTATCCATTAATCCATGTGAAATAGCATCAGCCAATTTACCTCGTAAACCAGAGGTATAAATTTTGGTAATCACACCTGCTTCAATATGTGGAATCAAAGCAGAGTTACAACTTAACAATGAGCTTGATGCTAACGTTAAGTTTTTAATACCAAGTTTGCTGATCGTTTCAACAACTTTGTTAATGACCTTATCACCTTCACGAAAAGCATGGTGGAAAGAGATCGTCATTCCATCACGTAATTCACATTTATGAATTGCTTGTTCGATAGAATCACATAATTTACGTGTGTATTTTGACTCATCTTTTAAATAAGGCGTTGTTGCATTAGCATCAACAAACGGTGCAATATTTTTTAGATCGGGATGCTGTTTTAGCAAATCATCAATTTTTTTGTCTATAGAAGTCGTCATTTTTTAATCCTATCAAATTTCTTTACGTACACCAGAATATTTGGCTAGCTCAATAATTTTTTGAGCACGTGCAATAATCGGTGCATCAATCATTTTGCCATTTAATGAAACCACACCAAGCCCTTTTCTTTCACCTTCTTCAGCAGCTTCAACCACTTTTTGTGCGTTTTCAACTTCTGCAGCTGTTGGCGCATAAGCATTATGTAGTAATTCAATTTGTCTTGGATTAATCAGTGATTTACCGTTATAACCTAATTTTTTGATTAAGCTAACTTCTTTCAAGAAGCCTTCATCATCATTAACGTTAGAATAAACCACGTCAAATGCATCAATACCCGCCACTCGCGCTGCATGTAAAACAGCACAACGTGCATAAAATAGTTCGGTACCGTCTCCACGCTCAGTTTGCATATCAACTAAATAATCGAACGCAGCTAACGCTATACCAATTAAACGTGGTGAAGATTTTGCGATTGAAACAGCATTTACTACACCTAACGCAGATTCAATAGCTGCCATTAATTTAGTACTACCAACCTCACGACCACACTCTTTTTCAATTCGTTCAACATGAGCTTCAAGTTCATGGATATCTTCAGCACTATTTGTCATCGGTAGACGTACAACGTCAACACCTGCTCTCACAACAGCTTCAAGATCTTTTAATCCAAATGGAGTATTGAGCGCATTGATTCGAACAACAGTTTCAATTCCATGTTCTTTATAAACCGGAAGACGTAATGTTTGTGCAACCAATAAACGAGCAGAATCTTTTTCTTTTAATGATACTGCATCTTCAAGATCGAACATGATTGAATCAGGCTTATAGACAAACGAAGTGGATAACATCGCTGCATTCGCACCCGGCAGAAATAACATACTTCGACGCAATTTTTTCATAGTAATTTACTCCAATCTAAGTTCTCTTCTTCTGCGCCACGCAATACTGCACATTGTACTCGAGCTTTAATCGCACAATCTAAAGCGCCTTTATCATCAATAATAATTAAACCGTCAGTCACATTAAGACTTGTTAAGGTTTGCTCAACAACGGCGCGTATTTGATCGCCAAATTGCTTATTAACATCACTATTAATAACAATTTCAATTCCTGTATTAGGAGTGACTTTCACTAACAAATCGCTTGATTCGAGAGTGCCAGCCATGGCTTCTTTCTTGATTTTCATTTAGTTACCTTTTGAACGAATTAAATTTTTGACTGAATCTAAATTAGCCTCTAGATAGTTCCATGTTGTTTCAGGAACTAATCGTTTTACCTCTTCATATTGCTCATCAGCCAGTAATTTTCTAACCAACGAAGCGGATATGATATCTTCCCCTTCAAGAATACGTTGAATTTCAACTAACGTCACAACCGGGAAAGGACTAACGTCTTTATCCTGTAACCAATAACGCATTGAAGTGTTATAAGCATTAGTTATTTGACTGTAGGGCTCGGTTCCAACAAAACGATAGGTAATATTCAGTGCTGGGGCAATATAATTACGGAAAATTAATAAATCGATCCCCATGTAAGCGTAATCAATTTTATCATTATCCTTTAAAAAATAAGTAGGAAATGTTGCTCTAGATATAATATAGGCGGAACTGGCATGTACCGTGACATTTTTTAAGTGTTTCGATCCCTCTTTCACCAGTTGTAAACGTACATCAAATGGGAATAGTGAAACATTTTCATTGACGACAAAAACATGAAGCCAATCACATTGACTGGCAGCATACTGTAAAAGATGTTGGTGACCTTTTGTAAATGGATTAGCATTCATCACTACACTGCCAATCTTGTTCCCTTCTTTACGGTGTTCACTTAAATATTTACAGTATTGCTTAATTCCAACGGGGGTATTTTCCATTAATACGACAAGATTATTTACCTCGACGATAGGATAAAATCCACACCCTTTGAAAAAGTCGATATTTTCAGGTTTAGTATATAAAAAGAGATGAAAATGCCCCTGCTCATTAGCATATTTGATAACATTATCCAACAAAGTCAAATTAAGCTGATTTCCACGATAATCCGGGTCAATCGCAACACATTTAATAATATTGTCATCAATGCCTGCACAAGCCACCATTTTACCGTCCATGTAAGCAACGATAAATATATGGACTTGAGGGTCTAAGTTTAGATCCGATAGCGTTAACAAACGAATAATTTGTTCTCGTTCAGTTAATGATTTTGAGATATCTACCACTGAAAAATCGACTAAACTATACATAATATCACCTATTTTTCTGCTACCACATAGTTCGTTAAACGACCAATTCCAGAGATTTCAACTTCAATTTTGTCACCATCTTTCATAAATACTGGAGGATTGCGTTTTTTACCTACACCACCCGGTGAACCAGTAAGAATAACATCGCCAGGAGATAAACGGGTAAAAGTACTGATATAAGAAATAAGTTCAGGCACAGTATGAACTAAGTTTTTGACATAATCGTGTTGCATTTCCTGACCGTTTAAATAGGTCGTTAAAGATAATACGGTAGGATCAGGAATCTCATCAGTCGTGGATAAACAAGGACCAAATGCACCTGTACTTGGCCAGTTTTTACCTGCCGTAAACCAAGTATATTGCCAATCGCGGATTGAACCATCCATATAACAGCTGTAACCTGCTACATGTGATAATGCATCTTCTTGCTTAATACGAAAACCACCTTTACCAATGATAATGGCAAGTTCACCTTCATAATCTAGTTCATTCGTAATAGCTGGTTTGAGAATATTTGTTTTATGCCCTGTTTGTGAATCAGGGAAACGAACAAATAATGTTGGTGCCGAACTGGTTTCATTAAATTCTGCTCTTTTTTCAGCATAATTCATGCCAACACATAAAATTTTATTTGGATTCGGTATAACCGGTAAATAAGTGATATCTTGCTCATTAATGTCACTTGGAGCATTAACATAGGTTTTCGCTAGCGACAAGCCTTCTTCATCAGCAAGTAATGATTTCAAATCAGCATATTTATCACCAAATTTTTGTTTTAAATCAACAATACCATGATTAGTGAGAAGACCAAAACTTGCTCTACCAGAGACAAGATAACTGACAAGCTTCATGAGTACTCCTTAAAAGCTGTTTGTATTAATTATTACTATAAAATAAAAACAAACAACCCTAGTCTAGGCTAAGGTTGTTGTTAAAAAAATTTAACTATACTAAGAAATTGCCGAGAATAAGTAACGATACCGATACATTAATCGCACCACCAATACGGGTTGCAATTTGTGCAAATGGCATTAACTCCATTCGTTCCGCTGCGGTTAATATTGCAACGTCACCTGTTCCGCCTTGACCACTTTGACAACATGAAATAACAGCCGCATCTACTGGATACATACCTAATTTTTTCGCTACAAAGAAGCCTGTTGTTACTAAGCTAACCACGGTACAAACAATAACTGCTAAGTTAGTTAACGTAAATGCAGAAACAATTTTATCCCATGGAGTGATTGCCACACCTACCGCAAATAAAATTGGATAAGTGACAGACGTTTGGAAGAATTTGTAAACGACTTGTGAACCACTCAATACTTTTGGTGAAACACCTGATATTAATTTAACAAATACAGCTGCAAATAACATTCCTACTGGCGCTGGAATACCTGTCACTTTATGACCAATCATACCAACCATATAAAGGATAGCGGCTAATAATACACCTGAAGCAAATGTTGTCACATCGATAACAGAATCTGCTTTAGCTGCTTTTTTATCTGTAATTTCGTCTTCTTCTGACGCTGGTAATAATCGTCCATTACCTGTTAAATGTGGATAAGCTTTACCAATACGGTTAAGGACACCACCACAAATAATACCCGTTAATCCACCTAACATAACGATCGGTAATACACGACCTAGGGCTTCACCTTGTTCCATACCTAAAATTGCAGCATAGCCAATTGAAAGTGGAATTGCACCTTCACCAACACCACCAGCCATGATAGGTAATACCAAGAAGAAGAATGTTTCAAACGGTGTTAAACCTAGTAGATAACCGACACCGACACCAACAAGCATCCCGACAATCTCACCACATACCATCGGTCCAAAGATTTTTAAGAAACCTTGAATAAGTGTTTTCTTATCCATGTTCATAATACTACCAACGATGATACAACAAATGTATAAATAAAGAATATGCGTATCTTTATAGAACTTAGTTGTTGCTTCAACAACTGGCGTAGGAAGAATTCCATAATAAACTAAAGCAGATGGAATGAAGGTTGCACAGATTGCTGCTGCACCCATTTTACCAACGATCGGTAAACGTTTACCAATTTCACCACACAAAAAGCCAAAAAATGCACAAGTGACAACCATAACAACGATTTCACTCGGTAACTTACCTGTTACTAACACTTCGGTGAAAATAAGAATACCAGCAATAATAAATAATGGAAGTGGAATTACACCAATTTTATAATTGTCCATGAGTCGCCACCAATTATAAGGCCACCCTTTTAAATTTTGCTCAACGGGCTTACTCGTTGATTCTTTTTGATTATGCGTTTTTCCAATTGAATTGAAATCCACCATATGTATTTTTTCTCCAAAATGATTTGATTTGTTCGAATTAATTGGCGCGTATAGTGACAAAATATGAATCTCATTTTTGTGATATAAATCATATTTTAACTGTGGTTTTTATGGTTTTAATGGCTCAAAGTTTTTTTATGCTGTGTTACACTCACCTCTACTTTAATTTGAAAAGTAAATGTAAAAATGCGAAAGAAAGTACAATTATCATTTACTACGAAATTATTTTTATCTCTTTTGATCTTTTCATTGATTATTTTAGCTCTATTACAAAGTTATATTTGGAATGCGACAGAAACAAATTTATACCGAAGTTTAGGTGAAAAAGCGCAAATTCAAGCAAGAGAATTAGCAGTAATACCCAGTTTAATAAAATATGTTAGAGAAAAAGATACTAATAAAATAGCTGAATTAGTAATTGATATTTTTCAACAAAGTGACGCAAGTTATATTGTTATTGGTGATGAAAATGCCCATCGCCTTTTTCATACTGCCAATAATGCCCTATTTTCACCCATGATTGGTGACGATAATCAGCAAGTACTCAATGGCAATAGCAGTGTTACCATTAGTAAAGGTTCACTTGGGTTAGCATTAAGAGGCAAAGCACCAATAATTGATCAAGGTAAAATTGTTGGCATTGTTTCAATTGGTTATATGATTGATGATATTTATGCACTACATATCAAACAAGTCATCCCTTTTATCTTTTTTTGTTCATTACTATTTTTAGCATTGTTTATCTTTTCTTTTTGTTTTTCTAAGGCAATCAAAAGACAGATGTTTAATTTGGAGCCAAAAGATATTGCATTACTGGTAAAAAGTCAAAAATCAATTATGGAATCCATTTTTGAGGGTGTCATTGCCATTGATCTTGATTACAAAATTATGAATATCAATCAATCAGCAAGATCGATGTTAAAAATTAAAGTCAAAGATAATGAATTGATTCATCATACCTTATGGGATTTTATTGAATCAACAGAATTTATATGTGGAAATGATAACAAGATCCAAGATATACATGATCATATTTGTTATTTTAATAATATTATTGTCATTGCTAATCGAATTCGAATTATGGTTGATAATAAGATTAAAGGTTGGGTTATTACGTTCCGTAATTACAATGATATTAACTTATTAAGCATGCAATTAACTCAGGTAAATCAATATGTGGATAATTTGCGCACATTAAGACACGAGCATCTTAATTGGATGGCAACACTATCTGGCTTAATTTATATGAAGCGTTACCAAGAAGCAGAATCTTTTATTGCGTTGCACTCTGCCGATAATCAAGCTAGCTTAGATTTTATAACTGAACATTTTAAAGTACCTGCTGTATGTGGTCTGTTAATAGGTAAATATTCTAAATCACATGAAATTGGTTTAAAACTGATGTTCGATCCTGCATGCCAGCTAAATGCATTACCCGATTCAATTACCGAAACAGAATTTATGTCTATTTTAGGTAATTTACTTGATAACGCATTCAATGCTAGTTTGAAAAACGATCGTGGCAATAAAACAATCTATTTATATCTTAGTGATGCAACCGATGAAATTGTTTTAGAAATTAGTGATCAAGGTTGTGGTATAGATGAGAAAATTCGTGATTCAATTTTTAAACCCGGCGTCACATCACAAGATACTAAAGAACATGGGATTGGTTTGCATCTCGTTTTGACTTACATTAAAAAAGCTAATGGCTATATTACATTTGAAGATAATGAACCTTACGGTGCAATTTTTTCCGTTTTCATACCCAAATAACATGAGGGATAAGAAAGTATGAATCAATCAAAAGATGATATAATTAAAGCACTTATAGTTGAAGATGAGCCAATTTTAGCTGAGCTAAATGCTGATTTTATTCAACGTGATACCAAAGTAAACGTTATCGGTATTGCCTCCAATTTAGCTGAAGCAAAAATAATGATCGATAAATTAAAACCAACTTTAATTTTATTAGACAACTATTTACCAGATGGAAAAGGTATCGATCTTTTTGAATATATCATTAATAATCATCTAGATTGTTATGTTATCTTCATTACTGCAGCCAGTGATATGGATACGTGTAGCAAAGCAATACGCTTGGGTGCATTTGATTATTTAATAAAACCACTGTCCTATCAACGTTTAAAACATTCGTTAGAGCGCTTTGAGCTGTTCTTATATCGGCAAAGCCTACAAAAGCATGTCAATCAACGAAGAATTGATGAACTTTTTAATTTGCAAACGAAAGATTTTGTCGGCATTAATCGTCATTCAAAAGGTATCGAGGAAATCACTCTACAAAAAGTTAAAGATCTATTTATGAAAACAGACAAACCGTTAACGGTAGATGATATAGTCGAAAATGCCCAAATCAGTAAAACGACCGCCAGACGATATTTAGAACACTGTGTTCAAACAAAATTATTAACCGTTGAACTTAACCATGGAAAAATCGGGCGTCCTGAAAGACTATATAAACGATTAGGTAAATAGTTCCAATTACCAAACACGAGTTAAGTACCACTAAAACCAGCTATCCATATAATTGATAATTATATAAATATGCTTATTTATTATTTTATCCTCTAAATATTTGATGCTAGATTGAATTTATCCAATCCTGAAACAGGATTGATTCTGCCGTATCAAATAAGAGGAGTAAGCATATGTCTATAGCGATAGGAAAGGTAGTCACTACCGAAAATAATGAAATTAACCAAGATGGCGCTTTTGTTCGTCAATCTAATCGATTTGATACTCCCTTCGGCAACGAGCCAGGCATGCTGCCGGTTGAATCGGGTCGTTATCGTTTAATTTGGGCGGCAATTTGTCCTTGGGCACACCGCCAGATGATAGCGATTAAGTTATTGGGGTTAGAGCATGTGATCAGTGTTGGTAAAGTATCACCCGTCCGTACCAGCCATGGTTGGGAGTTTTCGCTGGATCCTAAAGGCGTCGATCCGGTGCTCGGTATTCGCTACTTACCTGAAATTTATGCCTCGACAGATCCCACTTACCATGGTCGAGCAACCGTACCAACCATAGTGGATGTGAAAACCGGCAAAGTGGTTAACAATGACTATTTTAATTTAACTTACTACTGGGAAACCGTTTTTAAACCCTTTCATAAATCAGGTGCGCCCGATCTGTATCCTCAACATTTACGTAAGGAAATTGATGAACTTAACCATGTGATTTTTCATGAAGTGAATAATGGCGTTTATAAGGCAGGGTTTGCACGCTCACAAAAAGCTTACGAAGAAGCTTATCATCTTGTATTCAATCAATTAGATAAACTGGAGCAACGTTTAGACAAATCACGCTATCTATTTGGTGATAATATTACTGATTCCGATATTCGTCTGTATGTTACATTAGCGCGCTTTGATGTTGCCTATTATTCTGCATTCAAAACTAACCGTAATCGAATTATTGATTACCCTAATTTATGGGCTTATGCCAGAGATCTGTATCAAATCCCGGCTTTTGGTGAAACCACCGATTTTGAAGCGATAAAAAAGGGCTATTTTTTGAGTAATAATGCGCATAATCCTTATGATATTTTGCCTTTAGGCCCTGATGTTAGCAATTGGCATGCTCCCCATAATCGAGATAAACGTTTTAGTACAAATCACTAATTATTGGGATAATACGAATGCCAAATATAGTAGATATTGGATTAATTTTCAGCCAAATTCCGACATTACTTGCTTATTTGCCGGTCACATTGTTTATTACTCTTTTTTCAATGTTACTAGGAGTAATGTTAGGACTTATCATCGCTATTATTAAAATGAACAAGATACCTGTTCTTTCCCAGATAGCGATGATATTTGTTTCATTTATTAGAGGCACGCCATTGCTAGTGCAACTCTATTTAAGCTTCTATGGTATTCCTATTATATTACGTTATATCAATTATTATTATCATACCGATTTTAATGTTAACAGTGTTCCGCCAATGCTGTTTGTTTTGATTGCGTTTTCCTTTAATGAAGCGGCATATAATTCAGAAACAATACGTGCCGCATTACAATCGGTAAATAAAGGACAAATTGAAGCAGCACAGTCCCTTGGGATGACCTATAGCCAGTTATTACGTCGAATCATCATTCCGGAAGCCTTTATTGTCGCCCTACCCAATCTTGGTAACGCACTAATAGGCTTACTTAAGGGCACCTCCCTCGCCTTCGTTTGTTCTGTAACTGAAATGACGGGCAGAGGTAAAACCTTAGCGGGACATAGTTATCGCTATTTTGAAGTCTATATTTCATTGGCACTCATCTACTGGGCATTAACCATTATTATTGAATTAATCGTAAGATATTTGGAAAAGCGCCTTACGATATCTGACACGGTGAATACGCCAAGTTATCGCCGAGGGAAGCTATTATGATAAATGTGCAAAATTTAACTTTATCTTTTCAAGATAATTCAATACTCAATAATCTTAATTTTCACATTAAACCTCATGATATTGTGGCAATTATCGGTGCGTCAGGAGCAGGCAAATCAACATTGCTACGATGCTTAAATTTATTAGAAAGACCGCAATTCGGTAAAATTACCATTGATGATATTAAGTTGGATGTCAGCCGTGTAAAGCGATCGCAATTAGTCAGGTTTCGCCAACAAACTGCAATGGTGTTCCAACAATTTAATTTATTTCAACAAAAAAATGCACTAGAAAATGTAATGGAAGGATTAGTTGTTGTAAAAAAATATCCGAAAAATAAAGCACAACAAATAGCTTATGACAAATTAGTTGAAGTTGGACTGGGTGAACGAATCTATCATTACCCTAAACAGCTATCGGGTGGACAACAACAACGAGTAGCCATCGCCAGAGCGTTAGCCATGGATCCTAAAGTATTATTACTTGATGAACCCACTTCCGCCTTAGATCCTGAATTAGTCGGAGAAGTGTTAGCTACGATAAAATTAGCAGCAAAGTCAGGTATAACGATGCTCCTTGTCTCTCACGAAATGAGTTTTGTACACGAAATCGCAACCCGAGTCTTTTTCTTGGATAAAGGGCAAATAATAGAAGACGGCACACCAAAACAAGTGTTTACCAATCCAACTCAGCAAAGAACTCGTGATTTTTTAACGCGCTATTACAATACCATGCAAATGGAGTATGAAATCTAATGAATAAAAGAGGTCGTAATGAGTATTGTTTTACAACAACATTGTCAAAATATTAACTGGCAAGATGTCGCTGACTTACTTGCCTTTTATGGACTCAGTTCGCTTGATGCCAAAACCCAAGAACAAGTCTTTAAACAGAGTTATGGCGTCGTTTTTTTACTGGAAAAAAAACGAGTAGTGGGTGTGGGACGCACATTATCAGATGGTATTTGTCAGGCAGCCATTTATAACATTGCGCTGGCAAACCATTTACATGGTCAGCAATTTGGACGGTTAATTGTGGAAAAACTGGTAGAACAGGTCAAACACTGCAATATCATTCTTTATACTCATCCCCAAACCATCGAATTTTATAAAAATTTGGGATTCGATTTAATGAAAACGGGAATGGCTCGTTATCAGGTCGATCATCGAACAGAAATGAAAAATATGGGTTTTATCTAAAACTGTTTTAGCTTTATTCCGTAAAAAAAGGAGAGTAGCATTATGAATATCCCCACAAATTATTTTATTTCAGCTTTAAGCGTACTAACTTTAACTGTTTTATTATCTGGCTGTGATAACGCAAAAGAAAACTCACCTACACCCCAAAAGGAAAAAATTACTATTGCTACCTCTGGCGCACCCAGCCCTTTTACGACGGTAAATGATAAAGGAGAATTAATTGGCTACGATATTGAGGTGGTCAAAGCGGTATTTGCCCAATTACCACAATATGAAATCAATTTTGAAGTTACCGAGTTTCCTTCGGTTTTAGCAGGACTTGACTCTCAACGTTATCAAGTCGGAGCCAATAATTATGCGATGAATGAAAAACGCAAAGAAAAATATTTTTATTCTTCGCCAATTTTCATGAACCAATATGTGATAGCAGTAGCTGAAAATAATGACAATATTAACCGTTTTAGTGATTTAAAAGGCAAATCGACTGAAGTTTCACCAGGGCTTAATTATGCTACAGCCTTAGAGTTATACAATGAACAAAATCCCGATAACCCCGTCAACATCATTTACAGTGAAGCAGACTTACTGCCAGTGTTACAGCATGTTGAAACAGGACAATATGATTTTCAGTTAATTGATAAAGTCATGTTGTCGCAATATATCAGCGAACATAACTTGAAACTCAAAAGTATCGATTTAAGCAACGAAGATGCTGAACGTATTGCTTCCCCCTATAGTTACTTATTGATCAGCAAAGGAAAGAAAGGTGAACAATTAACCAAAGATATCAATCAAGGCATCCAAAAGATCATCAATAATGGAAAATTATCAGAAATTAGTATTCATTATTTTGGTGCTGATTATTCACCCAAACAGTGAACTAACATAATCAAAATAACCAACTGGTTTATAGCTAAAACATGGGGTTAAATAGCGTTGCCTACCATAATGAAATAGATCTATAAAGCACTTATTCACAATGCTTTAAAATGCTGAATATTATGGGGAAGGCTTAGTATGGATTTATACTCAAATGGTATCAAGGTCTTTACTTTTACAAGTATCTTTAAGCTATAAAATGTAAGACTAGAAGATTTTCTTATTGATAATTAATGGCTCTTGGAAAGATGATTCCAGAGCCAAACTAATTAATCAACAATGATTCGTCCATTTAACGGTTGAATTGGTCGGTTATTATCATGCTGCATAATTGAATGAAATTTTTCGATTTGTGCTTTTGATGCATAACTTTCATGTTCTAACACAATCCACCTTACCCCTTCTGTACAAGGTGGCGTAGTTAGTGAACCACTAAAGCGGTAGTAGTCCAATACATTGGGTAATAACGCTTTTATATCAATGGTATTATCTAATAACAAACTATTATTAACCACTGTTGGCATTTGCTGCCATGCTTTTTCTAATTCTAAATTAGTTTTGCCTTCTTTAAACATTAACGCCATTACCGCTAAATCGCCATTTTGATTTTTATAAACAAAATGCGCCTCCATCGGATAATGCTTACCGTTAATTTCATTTTCGCTAGGCGTATGAAAGTGGAATTGCTGCAATGTAAAAACTTCATCATCCAACGTTAAACTATTTTCACCCGATACATTGATTTGTATAGTATGACCATTATTAATCATTTCTTGCTTAGAAGAATTGAAAATAAGACTAAGCTCAGGATGATTTGTTTTAAACGCATGTTCAATATTGATTGGTGATTGATTCTTGCCATTTTCACAAGTTGAATATTCCGGTGAAAGCTTTCCCCAGTTTTCAGGCTTTTCTTGCCCATCATATCCCCAATGAGTGGTATGTTCATTTGCAAAACAGGGGAAGCTAAATGTTGCAATTAAAGCAACAATCCTAATGTTCAATTTCATAACTTATCAACTTAATAATGTAATTTGTGACGAAATTATAGACTTATTAAACTAGTCTGACTATCTAATATTAGTTAATTAAACAATTATCACAAAAAACCTCATTAAGGCCTCTTAAAAAAATTTGAACTGTTTTTTAAACAAACAATATAGTTAACCAAATATCGGTACAATTCCAGCTTATGCACAAAATTACAATTTTGTCAATAAATTTTAAAAAATATAGATATTTCATTTCACTAATAAAAAATAATGCTCTATATTTCCTCAATAGTTTGATCTTAACGATAAATAAATTAGTTAAAATTTCTTAATTAAAAAGACAAGGTGTGATTAGATGAAAAGTATAAAAATAACAGGAGCTCGCATTCACAATCTTAAAGATGTTGATATTACTATTCCCAAAAACAAATTAACCGTTGCTACTGGTATAAGTGGATCAGGAAAGTCTAGTCTGATGTTTGATATTGTGTTTGAAGAAGGACGTAAAGGGTATCTTCAATCATTAGGAATATTTCCGGGACTTGAAAATGAGAGAAAATTTGCAAGCATAGAGGGTATTGGCCCGACAATTGCAGTTAAACAAAGCGTTGTACGTCAGAATAACCCAAGATCAACAGTCGGTTCAAAAACAAACATATTCAACCTTCTCGCCCTACTGTATTCAAGTGAAGGGCGGGTTAAATGTTCAGAGTGCAACGAAACTATTGGACAAGATAAGGTCTGCGCTAAGTGTGGACATGAGGAAGAGCGCCTTGAATTAGGCTATTTTTCCTATAATAACCCTAACGGAATGTGTATGAAATGCGCTGGCAGAGGCGCATATTATCACGTTAATATGGAAAAGTTTATTGCAAATAAAAATCCCACCGTTCGAGAGTTATTTAATTTTATCGGGGTCACCCCCGGTATACTTCGCGTCTTGGAAAGGAATTTCAAAGGCTATATGGATCAGCCTTATTTAGAAATACCGGATGAAATAAAAGAAGAAGTGGTAAACGGGCATTATGTCAGCAATAACAGTGCAAATCAAAGCTTCTGCTTATCAAGAATTTTGCAAGCTAAACACAAAAGAGGCGAATATTTAAATGGTCTGTACGAAATAACCCTCTGTTCAGAATGTCATGGATATCGCATTGGTGAAGAAGCTCGCAACATATTAATTAATGATAAACATATTGGTCAAGTCGGCAAAATGACTTTAGACGAGGCTAAAACGTTTTTTGAATCGGCATTGGAACTAAACGAAATAACGCAATTTGGGAAAAATCTTCTTAACGATATTTTGGGTAAAACAAACTCATTAATTGCTTCTCGTTTAGGTCATTTGTCACTTTATAGAGAAATGTCCTCACTAAGTGGCGGGGAAATACAACGACTCTTCCTTAACTCGCATTTGGAGTCGAAACTTGAATCACTTATCTATATTCTTGATGAACCCACAGTCGGACTACATGAATCAGAAAAACTTGAACTTTTACAATCTATAAAAGCGCTTAAAGATTTGGGCAACACGGTTATTGTTGTGGAACATGACAGAAGTACGATAGAAATAGCTGAACATATTATTGATATTGGTCCCAAAGCGGGGATTGAAGGCGGAGAAATTATTTATGAAGGTGATTATGCCGGTCTGTTAAAATGCGATAAATCATTGACAGGACAATATCTTTCCGGCAAGGCAAAAATGCCGTTAAGGATGTTAAAACAAAATATCGATGACTCTGATTTTCCTCGTTTAGTCATTCGACACGCCAAAACCAACAATTTAAAAGATATTTCAGTCGCATTTCCATTAGGCGTTCTTATTGGGGTTTCGGGCGTTTCCGGAAGTGGAAAAAGCTCCTTGATATCGAACACGCTTACGCCCCTGTTAAAAAGTTATTTTCGCTTAGACGCCAATAAGAACAATACCAATAGAGAAGAAAACGAAGTAGATTTTGAAGATGAATCACTATTAATCGAAACAATAGCCGAAAGGCTTGATGGCGCAGAAAATATTTCTGGCTTTGCTGAAGTATCGCAGGCACCAATAGGAAGAAATATAAATTCGAATCCTGTTACTTTTACCAAAATATGGGACAAGATACGCAGATTATTTGCAGAACAACCCGAAGCAAAACGGTTAAATTTAACGGCGGGACACTTTTCCTTCAATTCCGAGGGTGCTTGCCGAGAGTGTAATGGTAGTGGACGTAAAGCTATTTTTCCTGAAGGTAGTTTAAAGATGTACGCAACATGCGAAAAATGTAAAGGTAAAAGATATAACAACGAAGCTTTAACTGTCATGTATAAAGGGAAAAATATTTCAGAAATTCTTGATATGCAGATTTCGGAAGCGATAGCCCTATTTAGTGATAATGATTTCATCGTTCGTCCGTTACAGATAATGGAACGGATTGGTATGGGATATATAAAGCTTGGGCAACCCACTTCAACAATGAGCGGAGGGGAAACCCAAAGACTTAAACTCGCGAAGGAATTAGGACAGCAACGAAAAGGTAATATCTTGTATATCATGGATGAACCCACTACCGGTTTAAGCCTTTATGATACAGCTCAGCTGATAAAACTGTTGGATGAATTAATTAAAAGCGGAAACTCTGTGATTGTTGTTGATCATAATCATGAAGTTCTTGAATCGTGTGATTGGATTGTGGAACTTGGTCCTGAAGGAGGATTAAAAGGTGGTGAAATTATTGCCGAAGGAACGCCTAAAGACTTGGTGAAAAATCCAAAATCACTAATCGGAAAATACCTTACGATTTGAAAAGTGGATACTTGATTATGGCTAATATAAAAGAATTAGAAACCATTGATGCAGAATCGGTGGATATGAATCCAGATAAATTGAGAGAGCTGGATGTCGCCTTGAATTTTCAACTAGGTATTATTAAAGGAATCGCGATTTTGCGAAAAGGCGGCATTGTGTTTGAAAAATATTTCAAAGGTTACCATGCTGAAAATACTCATCATCTCACTTCAGTAACACAAAGCGTTACTTCCGCTTTAGTGGGAATAGCCATTGATAAGGGATATATAAAAAGCGTCGTTCAACCAATACTGGATTTCTTTCCAGAAGCGGAATCCAAAGCCAGTGATATGTTAAAGCGACATCTGACAATCAAACACTTACTTACCATGACTGCACCCTATTCTTGGAAAAAGAGTGAGCCATTAGATAGGTTGAGAAGGCAAAAGAATTGGACGATGTTTATGCTTGAAATGTTGGGACAAAAAGGCCAGCTTGGGGAGTTTCAATTCAATATGTCTAATGCCCACCTTCTTTCAGCGATTATTACGCGGAGTACTGGACTATCAACCCGAGAATTTGCCAATAAATCATTATTCAGCCATTTAGGGGTTAAAGAGATCGTTGACCAGCAGATGAAATCCTTTTCTAAAGAAGAGGTCTATGGTGAAAGTATTACCGGTTGGATAAAAGATCCTCAAAATATCAATACTGGAGGCTGGGGACTGTCTTTAACTCTGCGTGATATGCTTCGTTTGGGATATTTGTATTTGAATAAAGGCCATTGCAATGACAAGCCGATCATTTCAGAAAACTGGATAACTGAATCGCTAAAACAGCATACGGAAGATTCTGGCTATATGTGGTGGCTTAGAGAAGATAAGGGTATTAACACTTTTCTCGCGGCAGGCATAGGCGGAACTTATCTCTATTGTGTTCCCGAAAAGGATCTGATAGTGGCAATCGTATCGAAAGTCGACAAAATGATAATCGACAGGTGGGAACTCATGGCGGATTATATTATTCCATCAATTACAGACAGTTAATTTTTTCGTCGTAAATAAAATATCCCTTCTGCGATTCATTCCACCAAAAGGCAAGAAGGTTTTACCGCGATGAACGTCTATCAAAACGTTTTAGGTTGGGATAGGTGCTGTTCGGGCAGGTACTATAAAGTGAAAAATATAATGGATATTTTGCTCTCGATAACATGTCGATTAGACGCTTTTTTGCGCTAGAGAAAAATAATATCACTATTTATTAAAAAATAAACTTAAAGAGAAATCTATGTCAAATTTTCAAGAAAAATTGCAAAAAGGCATGTTTGAAGGTCCAATCATGCCAATAATTATAAAAATAGGGATTCCCATTCTTATTGGTCATTTATTAAATTATGCTTACTTAATAATCAATACCTATTTTATTTCATTGATCAATCCTACTTCTTCAGCCCCGTTGGCGGGAACCGGTCTCTTATTTCCATTATTTTTTGTCTTTGAAGCTATCGCCTCAGGTTTAGCCGTTGGACTCAGTACTACAACGGGGCGATTGATCGGTGAAAAACGATTTAATCATTATCAAAATCTGGGTGTTACAGGTGTCGTCATAGCTTTACTGCTAACCGTGCCATTTATGATTATGTGTTATGCTTTTGGCCCACAAATTATTAATTTATTATCAGGTGATAAATTAAGCCTAGAAGCAACAGTTTATAGTCTACAGTTTTTATATTCATTAGCCCCAGGTTTACTGTTCATAATATTATTACAGGTTTATGGCGGTATTCTTATTGGCGAAGGCCTGACATATGTTACTGCAATATCATTTATGATTATGGTAACGCTCAATATCATACTTGATCCGATATTGATATTTGTACTCGATATGGAAGTGGCTGGTGCAGGTTTAGCCACAACAATATCGTTATTTATGGCTTTTATCTATTTAATCCGCTTTATACACAAGGGAAAATCAAGAATTCCGTTAACATTTAACTTTGCTCACTTTAACGGAAAAATTGCCAGAGAAATCATACGGATTGGATTGCCTCAGTTTTTAATGACAGCCTCAACTTATATCATTATCGTTGCATATAACAAAATGATCACCAATACCTTTGATGAAAATGCAATGAATGCATGGACATTGGTTGGGAGAATTGATCAGATTTTAGTTATTCCGATGATTGCTATTGCTGGTGCAATGACGGTCTTTATTTCGCAAAATTATGGACGTAATCAACTTGATCGGATTAAAGAAGCTTTAAATCTAAGCTTAAGGACAATAATGATATTATGTAGCATCATTGCAGCAGTGTATGTATTACTTTCTCCTTGGTTATTTTCAATATTTACTTCAATACCAGAAGTAATTGATCTTGCCAGAAAACAAGTGCTAATCGTATCATTTACCTTTTGTTTTATGGCAATATCGTGGATAATCGGATCATGCTTTCAAGCGACAGGAAAACCCCTACCTGCGGTAATTATCCTTTATATTAGAATGATCATTATTTTTTCTATAGGACTATATTTAGTCTATGTTCAAAAAATGGGAATGAATGGCATTTTTATCTCTATGGCAATCGGAAACCTAATTTCATGTTTATTGTCATTTTTGTGGGTGAAGAAAAGGCTGAAATCATTAAAATTCAAATCAATTTTGGAATAAGTTATTTTCGTCTATTGCTACGCTATTATCTCAAACAATATTAAGCAAATAAGCTAAGTACAAAAGTTAATCAAGTAGAAAAAAGACATATTGTAAAAAATAATTGGGTAGATATTGAATATCATTATATTATTGGAAGAAAAGAATAGGGAAAAATTAATATTTATGAAGCACATCCCCCGAATTAAAGTCGAAATTCAATCAGTTCAATAAGATTATAAATGGATGACAATATGAAATTATTAAAGATCTTAATAATACTATTGCTATTAATTAAATGTTTTACCCAAATTCTTATTTGCAAGGATGATCCTACTGTCTTTTTGGCGCTAAAATTGAATCCTCTTTCTGAAAATTATAATTATATTAATTATTTAAGTCACAATAGTTATTATGTTTTGTTTTCTGATGAAAATGAAATGATAGGACAAAATATCATTGATATGATTTATAAGATTCCTTTAATTCTTTATATTTCAGTTTTACTGATATTATTTTTTTTAAAACATAAAAATGCCAAAGAGAAAACCCTATGAAGCAATTTTTACCTCATATTGCTTTTTGGGGTTTGATATATTTTTGCTTTTTATAAAGAGGTTACTGAGCCACAATTATTAAGTAATGAAATAGAGAAACATTTACTCGAAAGAAGATTAGATAATTATGATATATCGTAACTTATAAACAAAGACATCAAAAAAATTTATTCTGATGATGATTTTAAGTTTAAACTGGATGCTTATTATTATTTATACCATTTAAAAAATAATTACTGGGAGTTTGATAAAGCGGAAAAAATGGTTCTAAATAGTCTTAACAGGTTGATTTAATAGTAAAAGGAAACAATTTTAAAATGAGAATATTATTACTGATTCTATTGTCTTTGGCTAATATAGCATGTAGTCAAAAAATAGAAAATCAATCAGCAGTGACTCAAACAATCCCACATTTTGATGCTACGGTTTATCAACTTATTGACCTTTTTAATAAAAAGAATTTTAAAGAAATTAACCAATATATTAATAAAGATATAGGTCTTTTCATTGTATATAATGGAAGTACCAGCCCAACAATGAGAAGAATTGAACAATTTAAATCGAATAATAAAATAATTGAAAATACAATACCGTCTTGGGTAGACGATGAATTGCTAGGGTTTTCAATATCTGGCAATCCTAAAATACAATATGAACAATATCCTCCATTTGATCCATGTAGTGAAAAAGTCACTAAACTAGGTCTGTATGCCAATTCAAAAGAAAAAAATATTGAGGCTTTAAAAATAGCGCTTGGTTATTATCATTGGGAACTAAAACACTATCAATTTGAAAAAAATCCTGTTTGGGAGGAATATCAATCCATTGCCAATAAAATAGCCCCTAAAACAGTTAAAGTTGTCTATATAGAAAACTTTCCAGGTATAATACCGAATCATGAAAAAAATATTTTTATATTTTATCTAACCCAATTAGATAATAAATGGTATTTAACCATTCTAGATTTTTATACTATGGATTGCAGTGCATAAAATGCGTGGTAATAAAAAATATATCGGCAAAAATTAGACTAAATTCCTATAATACCAAAGATGGAGATGATGAAAATGAAAATAAACCGCACTACCATAAAAATTAAAAACTATTTGATTAGTTTATTTTTAGCAATTTTTTTACCATTCAGTTGTAATGCCTACGAAAATCAATATATAGATACAAAATTCGTCTATGAAGCACAATATGATCGAAATAATGATTATTTTAAATCAAAAGAGTTAGACATGCTTTTTAATCTTAATAATGAAGACTACTACCTACCAGATACTTTTGGTCTTGATGCAGAGTTTTATTATGTTCGACCGATATGTATTAAAGGTAATCTTAAAGATAATTATATTCTTTTATATGATAAAAATGACATTTTAAGAGATGTGCTCCCCGTTGCTAATAAATATGTATATTCTATTGATGTTCGATTAGAAAATAATAAAAATGGAATTTGTTTGGGGACATTTGATAAAGAAAATGATTTTTTTGAGATTGAAAAAATTTATGAAGTCACTAAGGAAATAAAATTAAAACCTTTATCAATTGAAACCAAAATATTGGACTGTCCTATACCTGCTGATTACAATACTGAGGATATTGTAGGAATGGAAGATTACTTCAAATATGGCGTATTACGCAATAGAAAATAATAGTTTTAAAAAAGAATTAGTTTTAAATAGTTTTATAGAAAATCAACATAAAAATCCTGAATAATGATATACCAATTTATTGCGACTAAATGATATATAATTATTCAGGATTTTTTTACTATGGATTGCCGTGCATAATATGCGTGATAATAAAAAAATATTCTGGCAAAAATTGTTAATATTCATAGTAAGTTATCAATTAAAAATCCACCTAAGATAAAGAAGAAATAAATTCACTATTATCTGAAATCAGGTATATACTCTCCATAAATTCTGAAAACCGCACTCATATACTGCACCCGTTATTTTATACGGGCGTTAAGTATGGAGGGAAACATTGTAAAAAATAAACAAGGAATATTGGCAATGAGATTGATAATAGTATGTTTCACCATCCTATTTATGATAGGTTGTAATCAAATGGCGAATAGCCAACCGATTAATAAAAATAAAAAAGACGATCTTATTACCCAAATTATGCAAGCTCCACTTGCCAGCCCGCCAATTGGTGATAAACATGTTTTATATCCCTTTGCAACACATTGGCAACATGCAGAAACAGAAAGTGAACGTTCGGGGAATGAAAAGGCTTTTGATGAATTAGCCAGGAATTTATATAAGCAGTCCCAATCAGAACAATCCTATAAGATTACTTTAACCCAAGAAAATTTAAAGCAGATTGTTCAGGATTCCTATGATATCCCATTTAATATCAACGATATTTTAAACCAGAAGATTACAGTTCATGTGGAAAAAATAGCCAGCTTTCCTCAGTTTGATCTGTTTCTACTCACCACCGAGAACCTTGAGTTAGAATGCAACCATTGCGAGTATGGAAGACACCTTATTTTTCAATCCATTATCTCTATCAGCTCTGATCAAATTGTGGATAAATTAGCAGCCACTTACGAATATGGAAATGATCTGGGTAGAAGCTATCGATTTTTCTATTATGATAATGGGAAAATAATTATTAGGGATTTTGGTAGTGATGAGACAGACAGTGCTGCTAATGAAAAAAGAACATACCAACTGACACCCCAAGGCAAATTCATCCGCTATTATGATACTAATGGTTCTTTTCAAAATACAGATCTTAATGATACAGAGGAAGGTTTAGTTCAAAACCATACTCGCGAGGGGGTATGGATCGAGATAACAGGCAGTAAATATGCGCCTTTAGGTATCGGTTATATTTATCTCGAATCGGAATACAAAAATGGCCTGCCTGTTGGTATTTGGAAATGTCATCAATTAGAACATAATGAACTGAATGAACCCATCTTATCCACTCGCAAAAAAGGCAAACTTTTGTACACAGAAACCTATAAAGACGGTGAGCTTGTCGAACGCAAATTTATGAAACCATAGTTAATGGTGAAATAATTACAAAATTTTGCAGAAATAGAAAAATTTATGAAGTTAATGCTATTATCTGCCAGCTGGTTTTGATGCCGAACAGGTTGCCAAAGCTTCAGCCCAAAGTTTTTTTGTTGCTGAAGCTACTGCTTATCATGCAGCTCTCGAAAGAGATCCTCAAAGTATCGCTTTACTTTTTATTTGAAAAAAATGAGCATTTTTGCTAATTCGCATTTAAACCCGAAAAAATAGTAAATTGATAGAAAAATTGATAAATGTATATGGATAAGCGGTATACTAAAAAAATATAAAATATTGATTTATAATCAAATAGAGACGTATAGATATGAGATGAAGTGGAAAGTTGGCTCCTCCAACTGGACTTGAACCAGTGACATACGGATTAACAGTCCGCCGTTCTACCGACTGAACTATGGAGGAACACTCGACGGTCAGAATATTAACGATCTATAACGATTATGTCAATCGTTAAAACACGAAATAAAACTAACTGCTCAGTGAGTAAACAAATAATACATCGCCTATGCTAAAATAAAGGGCTACGGTAAGAATAGCTAGAGTATGATTTATGAAAAAAAATATTTGTGTATTTTGTGGTGCCAGTGAAGGCAATCGTTTGGAATATCGAACAGCTGCCGAGCAACTCGGTAAAATTATAGCAAAACAAAATCGGCGATTAATTTATGGCGGAGGTAATAAAGGGCTGATGGGAATGATTGCTAATGCTGTTTTAGCTCATGGCGGTGAAGTCATCGGCATCATCCCTGAACGTTTAGTTAAAGCTGAAACTGCTCACCATGGCATTACCCGATTAGAGGTGGTCGACAATATGCATCAACGTAAAGCAAGGCTTGCAGAACTAGCTGACGGTTTTATCGCTATGCCAGGCGGTACCGGCACATTAGAAGAGGTTTTTGAGGTTTGGACTGGTATGCAAATTGGTTATCATGAAAAACCGGTGGCATTATTTGATATTACAAACTTTTGGCAACCTATGTTGAGTTTTTTAAAGCATGCTGTGCAAGAAGGGTTTATTCGGGAAAATTTTTATAACACATTAATTGTTAGTGATAACGCCGAATTTGTGTTGAAACAAATGGACGATTTCGTTCCGAAAGATTTACAACGCTGGGTAAAAAAATAAGTAAATATAAGAAAAAACGCCATCATCAGATGACGTTTTAATTTATGCTTTTTAAGCTGTCGTCGCTACAGCTTCTTTTTCTGGTGCTTTAATAGCTGCATAAGCAAGCCCTGCAATAACCGATCCAACAACAATGGATAACAGATAACCACCCACAGGTTTAACGACACCTGGAATTGCTAGAGCAAATAATCCACCGTGTGGTGTCATTAATGTTGAACCAAATGCTAATGCCATACCACCAGTAATTGCGCCACCTAGAATACAACATGGAATAACACGTAACGGATCACGCGCAGCGAAAGGAATTGCCCCTTCAGAGATAAAGCATAAGCCTAATACTAATGACGCCTTACCACTTTCTTGCTCAGCTTTAGCAAACTTTTTGCGAGCGATTAGCGTTGCAATACCCATTGCCAATGGAGGTACCATACCACCAGCCATCACAGCAGCCATTGGTGCATAAACATGCGCAGAAATTAATCCCGTACCAAAAGCATAAGCAACTTTATTAATTGGTCCGCCCATATCTGTACACATCATACCGCCTAACACTGCACCTAAAATAACAGCATTAGCCGTGCCCATTGAATTTAACCAGTCTGTTACCTCACCCATTAACCAAGCAATAGGTGTACCAACAATAAACTGCATGACAAGCCCTGTCGCTAATGTTGCCAATAGTGGCACAATTAAAATGGGTTTTAAGGCTTCCATACTTTTTGGTAGGGGAAGGTATTTAGCGATTAATAATGCAAAATATCCAGCAAAGTAACCAATGATAATACCACCTAAAAATCCTGCACCTGTTGAGACCGCAAGCAATCCTCCGACCAGACCAGGCGCAAGTCCAGGTCTATCCGCAATTGAATAAGCGATATAGCCAGCCAGTAATGGCACCATAAGCGAAAATGCCAAGCCTCCAATTTGCGCTAAATGTGGTTCACCAACTAATTTTTGTACACCGTCAATGTTTTCAAATGAACCCAAAGCAAAAGAAAGTGCGATGATCAATCCACCGGCAACAACCATTGGTAACATATAAGAAACACCAGTTAGAAGATGTTTATAAAAACTTTTCTTCTCATTGCTTGATTTAGCCGATGCTGAAGTTGATGAAGGTTGATAAACCGTTGCCTCTTCGAATGCTTTATCAAACTCTTGCGCAGTCTTTTTGAGCGCTGGGCCAGTTTTTGTTCGATACAATTTTTTACCCGCAAATTTACTTAAATCCACATCGATATCGCAAGCAGCAATCACAATATCTGCTGAGGCGACTTCTTCTGGTGTGAGTTCGTTACCAACCCCAACTGATCCTCGCGTTTCAACTTTACACCACCAACCACGTTTTTTAGCTTCTTCTTCAATCGCTTCGGCAGCCATAAAAGTATGTGCCACTCCAGTTGGACACGCTGTTACTGCAACAATACGTTTTACAGCTGTATTAGAGGTAGGCGCTGAATCACGTTGAGCTGATTTTTCAAAAACAACCGCTTTACTTTGTGCTTCTGTTAGAATTTGTTTTGGGTTTGCATATAACGCATTAATATCTTCTACCACATAAACTTTTTTACCAATGACAGATTTATCATTAATTTCACCAGTCCCGATAGCAATAATCGCATCTGCAGACTCTGAATTATCGATTACATTAAAATTCATCAAATTAGCAGCCAATGCGAGTTCCGCTCTGGCTAAACGTCCATTTACAGGACCTGTATTACTACCTTCAACAATATAAATATTCATGCAAACTCCTAACCAGCATTTATTTCAATTTTGCCTAGCATATCAGTTACAGCTTGGCGATCCGAAATCCCCACACCCGCTTGTCCAACAGACAAAGCAGCAACACTTGATGCAAATACCAGGGTATCTTTAATCGATTGATTTGTTATTAATCCATACATGATTCCAGCAACCATTGAGTCACCAGCACCGACCGTACTCACTACTTGACATTTTGGTGGTTTAGCCAACCATGCTTCATGTTGAGTCACCCACAAAGCGCCTTTACTTCCTAGTGAAATCACAACATTTTCAACGCCACCTTTTACTAATTCCATCGCCGCTGTTTTAATTTCATCTAATGTCGTTAATTTACGTCCGACCCACATTTCAAGCTCTTTATCATTTGGTTTGATTAACCATGGCTTAGCTTTCAATCCAGCGACTAACGCATCTCGGCTACTGTCAAACACTACTTTTGGGCAGATCTGTTTAACTCGCTCCATCCATTGTGTAAATTTATCAAGTGATACACCGGCAGGTAAACTGCCACTTATTGCGACCATATCAATATCTTTTAACCATTCAAGAGAACTTGTCACAAAACGTTGCCAATCATGCTCAGTAATTGTAAAGCCTGAAAAGTTTAGATCCGTCACTTCGCTATTTTCTTCAGTCAATTTGACATTAATGCGTGTACGGCCTTCTACAGTTTGGAATTTGTCGACTACATTTAATGAATTAAATAATAGATTAAAACCATCTCGGTTTTCTTGACCTAAAAAACCACCAACAGTTAATTTTATATCTAGATCAGACAATACTTTAGCAACATTAATCCCTTTGCCAGCGGCAAGTAAAGCATTTGTTTGAACTAAATTTACATCACCCAACTCGACTTTTGGACAAAATCCTAATAAATCATAAGCAGGATTTAAGGTGATTGTTGCAACACGATAATTCATTATTCTGTTCCCTCACCAAGTCCGCTTTCAATTGCTTTACCGATAGCATCAAGTGCTTGCTCAGCATCATCACCGACCGCAGTAAATTGCAAACGGCTGCCTTTTTTGGCTCCAAGTGCAACGATTTTCATTAAGCTGGTAGCACTTACTGGCTCCCCTTTTCCATCAAGATTCGCAACAGTTACTTTGCTATTAAACTCTTTAACCAATTTAACTAATACTGAAGATGGACGAGTATGTAAACCATTTTCGTTAGGCACGATAAATTCACGAGTTAAAGCTTGGCTTGAATCCGATGCTGATGACGTTGCTGAGTTAGCTTGTTCAGTTTGAGAATTATCGATAGTTGAAGGCAAGTCATCTGTCATCAGTAAATTGATTAATTTATCCGTGCTTGCCGATAACATTAAATCTAACTTTTCATAAAATGCTAAACGTGCAATACGATCAATAACCTCAGACATTGCATTATCAACAACCGACATCGTGATAAGTAATTTTACCGGTTTATTATCTTCATTTACGTTGCTTATTGTACGACTAATCACAATCGCATTTTTTAGATTGCCTTCTTTGCTATCGTTCAACCAAACCCCACTACCTAGATAAGTTGGTTTATTATCCAGCACATGAGTGATAAAAGCCGTATTTACAGCATTTTGTTGTTTTAAGCGTGATGCATTTAACGCTTGTAAAATGGCTAAACTATCAGCATTGATATCCAATAAAAGTGATGATTCATTCATTGAAAATTGGCTGTCTTCTTGTTCTGTTTTTCCGGTTAAAATAGCAAGTGCTTCATCTGCTGTTTTAATATTTTTGATTCGTTCTTCAACACCGTCAGCACCTAAAACATGCGTCAATTGACGAAGTAACTCTAAATGTTCATCAGAACTAGCGGCGATACCAATAGCGACATAAGCTTTTTCACCATCATCACCCCATTCAACACCTTCAGGAAAACAAAAAACTTGAACCCCCGTCTTTTTAACTAAATGACGAGTGGTGGTAGTGCCATGTGGAATAGCAAGGCCAATACCCAGATAAGTGGCAGCTTGCGCTTCACGTTCAAGCATTCCATTTACATATCCTTCTTCGACAAAACCGGCACTAGTTAATGCTGCCGCTACTTTTTTTATCGCTTCTGTTTTATTAGTAGCGTGTTCATTTAAATGTATATCTTCTTTAACTAAATGAAACATAGAATAAATACCTCTGGGTTAAAAATATTGGGTCGACTAAAATGACTCATCTATAAATCCATTTAATGATTTTTATTGAATCGTTTCAGCCATGATGAATAAATTAACGTTAATTATCCAATAAATTATGTCTATCAATAACAAATATGTGATCCAGATCTAATTTTTTGATTCTGATTAATCCTTTCAATACAAAATACAGATTATAGACATTTTTTTGTTATATCGTTGAATAGTTTTTCTCTTTATAGACTTTAATAATATGGCTATATCTGAGCATACTTTATCTTTTATTTTAATAAAAAATTAGGAAGAATCGCAACGCACATCAATATTTTCTAATACTAAGAGTAATAACAAATTCCTATTTCAAAAAATGTTTACTTCGATGAACGTCCCTTAATCATTTACATAAACGGCTAAGATTACCACGATAGATCAATTTTCTAGGAATTACAGTGGTACCCGATTGATATTCTTGTTGATGTAGATAATTAAGGAGTAGTTTAATCGTCACTTCTACAATTTCTTTATGATCTTGAGAAAGTGAAATCATTTTACAAGGCAGAAAATCAAGTAATTCATTATCCCCAAACGTTGCAATAGTTAATGTTTCAGGTAAATGACCAAATTTTCTTAAAATAGCATCGATAGTACCTTGAAGAAGAGAGAATGAAGTTGTAAAAATACCATTTGGTAATTCATGATCGTTTAACCAATGACTAAAAGCAATATCAGCATCTTGACGACTATAATTATTAGCATATAAAAATTCGACACTATCGCAATCGTTTAATGTTACAGCTTTAAAACCTTCAAGACGATGTTGGCTTACGGATAAATTTGGTAATGCACCTATATATACAGCTTTACCTTGCACAAAATGATTAAATGTTTGAGCTAATGTTTGGGCATCATCTTTATCCGCACCAACTATATTTCGAAACTTTTTGGTAGATAACGTTCTATCTAAAGCAAATAATGGAATTTTAGAATTTTGCCAATTGTCATAAAACGCATAGTCAGAATCAGAAACAAAAGAGGATGAGAGAATTATGGCATCAACCCTTCTACGTTTTAAATGTGCAACGCATTCTTTTTCAATTTCAGGATTATCATCAGAACAAGATAACAATAATTGATAGCCCTCTTTCCTGACTAATTGTTCTAAATAACTAGCAATTCGTGTATAACTACTATTTTCTAAATCTGGAATGATGATTCCTATCGAACGCGTTTTACCTTCACGGAGTCCTGCAGCAACTGCATTAGGATAATAATTATGCTTTTTTACAATTGCCATAACCTTGGCGATAGTTTTGTCACTAACACGATATTCCTTCGCTTTTCCATTAATCACATAACTTGCTGTAGTCTTTGATACACCTGCTAAAAAGGCTATTTCCTCTAACTTCATCACTATTGTCTCGACAAAAAGAAGACATTTTTTTAACATGAAATAGAGGAATTAGCAAACGATAATTTTCTTTAACTCATTTATTATTAGTAATATTTTGTGGCAATTTAAAATTCACCAATCAACATTAATAATATACAGCGATATGTTGTCCTTGGATGGTTTCAATGCTAACCGGCGTATCAAAAATATCTTCTAAAATAGCTGAATTCATAATCTGTGTTGGAGTTCCTTGATAGATCAGTTCCCCATTTTTCATCGCTAAAATATAGTCCGAATAGACTGATGCAAAATTGATATCGTGAATAACAATGACAATGGTTTTACCAAGTTCATTCGCAGCACGTCGTAACTGTTTCATCATCGAAACTGCATGCTTCATATCCAAATTATTTAACGGTTCATCAAGTAACACATATTCAGTATCTTGACAAAGCACCATCGCGACATATGCTCGTTGTCGCTGTCCGCCAGATAACTCATCTAAAAAACGATCTTTAAACTCAGTTAAATTTAAAAAATCCAATGCTCGATGAATATGCTGATAATCATCAGGATTTAAACGCCCTTTTGTATGAGGATAACGCCCGAATCCGACCAGTTCAAATACGGTAAGCCTACTGGTAAAGCGATTTTCTTGTCTTAATACCGAAAGATGAGTAGCTAATTTATCACTCGGCGTTTTAAACACATCCATGTCTTGAATTTTAACGTTTCCTTCATCAGCGTTCAAAAGTCGACTTATAATCGAAAGTAAAGTTGATTTTCCAGCGCCATTAGGCCCAATGATTGCTGTTACTCCCCCTTGTGGAATGGTGGCGGTAACATTTTTTAAAACCGAAAGGGTTTGATATTTTTTATTAATATTATCAATTTGTATCACATCGGTACCTTTTTCAATAATAAGAAGATAAACAAACAACCACCAATAAACTCTATGACGACCGTAATGGCGCCAACCATATTCAAAACATGCTCTAAAAACATTTGACCACCCACCAGAAAAATCACACCAAGTAAAAAGGCAGTGGGAAGTAAAAATCGATGTTGGCTTGAGCGGCTTATGCTATAAGCTAAATTTGCTATCAGTAAACCCAAAAAGGTAAACGGCCCCACCAATGCGGTTGAAATTGCAACTAATATCGAGACTAAAAGTAAAATAATTGTCACGCTTTGATGATAATTAACGCCCAGATTAATAGCGTTATCACGACCTAAAGCCAAAACATCAAATTGAAAACGCATTCTCCATAAAAATAGTCCGATACATATTGCAATAATGAATGAAAAAATAATTAAGATGGGATCAGCCCGAGTGAACGTAGCAAAAATTCGACTTTGCAAAACAGCAAATTCAGTTGGTGTCATTAACCGTTGTAATAAGTTTGCAAAACTGCGGAAAAGTGTGCCCAGAATAATCCCAATTAATAATACTAAATGAAGATTTTGCTTAAATTTTGTGAATAAACCTTTATATAACAATAGAGAAAATAAGATCAGTAAAAGCGATTCAACGATAAATTTGCCAATAATACCGATGTAAGGAATACCTTGCACATCGATAAAGAAAATGACAATTGTTTGAATTAAGACAAATAAAGATTCAAGCCCCATTATCGACGGCGTTAATATGCGATTATGGGTCACGGTTTGAAAAAGGAGTGTGGATGTTGCAGCCGAAAAAGCAACTAATATCATCGTCAACACTATCCACATACGATGAGTCAAAATATACCTAATATTCCCTTTTAGATTAAAGGTCATAAAAAAGATGATACAAATAAGCGCTATACTCAATAATAGCCAAACTCTTTTTTGACTGGAAAGATAGTGTTTTGAACTAACTAGCATGTTTTTTTCGACTTAATAATATTAAAAAGATTACGGCACCGACAATACCAAGAATTACACTGACAGGGATTTCAAATGGATAGCGAATTAAACGTCCAATAATATCGCAAATTAATACCAATCCCCCACCAAATAAACAGACCCAAGGAATGGTTTTACGCACATTATCACCGAATAACAAGCTGACAATGTTGGGGACGATTAATCCTAAAAACGGTAATACACCAACCACCACAACAACAATACCGCCAATCAATGCTATGACAATTAGTCCAATTATCATGACTCGACGATAATTAAGTCCCACATTAACCGAAAAATCTCGACCTAACCCCACGACTGTAAACTGATCTGCACTCCAGCATGCTACCAATGTCAAACCACAAACTAGCCACAATAGTTCATAACGACCTTGTAAAATCCCAGAAAAATCACCTGATTGCCATCCATAAAGCGATTGCAATAGATCATAATACATGGCAAAAAATGTGGTTACAGCACTGATTATCGCGCCTAGCATAATCCCAATAAGTGGAACCATTAGCGCTGATTTGAGAACAATTTTATGGGATATTATCATAAAAAGAATCGTACCCATCATCGCAAATAAACTTGCAACCACCATTTTGACCATGACACTTTGTTCGGGCGCGAATACCATCATGATGAGTAAACCAAGACTAGCTGATTGGGTGGTGCCAACAAGGGTAGGCTCCACAAAGCGGTTTTGTGTTAATAACTGCATCACTAAGCCAGCGACACTCATTGCACTACCCGCTAACAATAACGCTAACGTTCTTGGCAAACGACTGACAAAAAAGATCTGCTGCATATTTGTATTGGTGAAAAGTTCATGTAAATTGACATGCCCTGCACCAATAAACAAACTTATTGCAGTCAAAATTAATAAAATAATGATGCCTGCAATAAAATATAACGACAACTTCATGTTTTTTTATTGATTAGTCGATGATTCTTGTAGTGCTTCTGCTATTTGATCCATTAAACGACTATACGTTTGAATCCCGCCTGCGATATACATCGATGTTGAATCAAGATAAACAATATGATTGTGCTGCCATGCTGCCGTTTTTTGAATTAATTCATTATTTAATACTTGTTGTGCTGATTGGGCTTCTTTATTACCAATGGCATTATCTCTATCTAACACAAATAGCCATTCGGGATTAGTACTTAAGATGAATTCAGAAGTAACACTATTCCCATGACGACCGGCTTCTTGGAAAGTGGTTGCTGGCTGGAAACCTAACACATCAAAAACAAATCCAAAACGTGATTTAGGGCCATATGCAGACATTTTCCCACCGTTAATCATAATCACTAATGCTGAACCGGCTGTACTGGTTTTCGATTTTAGTTGGTCAATTTTTTGATTAAAGTCTTCAATCAATTTAGATGCTTCTTTCTCTTTTTCAAAAATCCAACCTAATTGACGAGTTCGCTCAGTTAAACTCGCTAAGAAGTTATTGGAATCAATATCTAAGGAGATTGTTTCTGCTAATTTTTCCAATTTTGGATAGGCATCTGTTGCTCGTCCACCTGCTATAATTAAGTCAGGATTGATAGAGCTAAGTACTTCGTAATTTGGCTCAAACAAAGTCCCAATGTTAGTATAGGACTTATCACTATATTTAGATAAGAAATCAGGTAAATGGACATTTGATTGTGGTACAGCTGAGACTGGAATATTCAATGCATCAATAATATCAAGAGTTGCAATGTTAAAAACAGCTACTTTTTTGGGAACAGACCCAAAAAATGCTTCGCCTTGAGCGTGTTTAATTACCAGAGCATCTTTCTTAATATCGGAATAATCTGGTTTTTGGTTATTCTTATTATTATCACACCCAACAACTAACAGCAATACAGCAAACAGCACTGTAATTTTAACTTTGATAAATGAATACATATGAACTCCTAATTATTGTTCAGATAAAAACAACACAAATATAAATAATTCTCATTTGCATTAAATTGTATCTAAAAACAACTCCGTGTTCAATAAACTTTAAAGAATATCTAAAGTCAGTGTTAAATGATTAGAAAACGTTTCTTTACATAGCGTTATATCAAAATTTTATAGATCAATTAGCCAATATCACTGTCATTTTTATTTGAAAACTCTTTTAACTTTCTGGTTAAAGTATTACGCCCCCACCCTAATAAATTTGCTGCTTCTTGTTTATGTCCTCTGGTAAAATTAAGTGCGCAATTTAATAAAATACGCTCTACTTCTGTCACTGCCTCAGTTAAAATGCCCGATTTTCCCGCGACAAGCGATTGTTTAGCCCATTGTTCCAGTAAAAATTGCCAATCCATTGCAACTTGAGAGTCGTTTAATGTCAAACTTATATCATTACGAACAACCGAATTTTTAGGCATCGGAAATTGTAATAGCTCTGGTGGTAGATCTTGCACTAAAATTTCTTTACTAGAAGACATGACTGTCACCCAACGACAGGTATTTTCAAGCTGTCTTACATTGCCCGGCCAATTAAATTTACATAGAACACTCATCGCTTCGGGACTAAAAACTTTACTTTCAACGCCTAACTCTTTAGCCGTGGTATATAAAAAATGCTCTGCAAGTTTCGGAATATCTTGAGCACGATCACGTAAAGGAGGCAATAAAATACGGATTACATTTAAGCGATGAAACAAATCATCCCGAAATTTGCCTTCGCGCACTCTTGCTTCTAAATCTTGATGCGTTGCGGCAATAATTCTGACATCAACTTTTACGGGGGAATAACCACCAATACGATAAAATTGTCCATCGGCAAGGACTCGAAGTAACCGTGTTTGAACATCAAGAGGCATATCACCGATTTCATCTAAAAATAAGGTTCCACCATTAGCCTGTTCAAATCGTCCATGCCTGATTTGTGCAGCCCCAGTAAACGCTCCTTTTTCGTGTCCAAAAAGTTCAGATTCAATCAGATCTTTGGGAATCGCTGCCATATTAAGTGCGATAAAAGGTGAATGAGATCGAGGGCTATGAGTATGCAACGCTTTTGCGACTAACTCTTTACCTGTACCTGATTCACCATTAATCAGCACACTAATAGAAGATTTCGATAAGCGTCCAATAATCCGAAATACCTCTTGCATTGAAGGTGCTTCACCTATTATGCCTGTTGATGCTTTTGCCGTAACATGAGTACGCTGATGATTTGGTACTTGTAAATGTTGAGACTGTGCAATAGCACGTTCAACAAGTTGAATCATTTCATCCACATCAAAGGGTTTGGGAATATAATCAAAAGCCCCTTTTTGGTAAGCGTTGACAGCAGCATCAAGATCAGAATGCGCTGTCATAATAATGACAGGCAAATGGGGAAATTGTGCTTTGATATAATTAAGTAATGATAGACCATCGATGCCAGGCATTTTGATATCAGAAATTAGTACAGCTGGTTTGGGTAGTTGATTAGTCAAAGCTTCGATCACATCTTGACCGTTTGCAAAACTAATACAATTAAAATGCGCATTGGTAAGTGCTTTTTCTAATACCCAACGAATTGAACTATCATCATCAACAACCCAAACATTCATTTTAAATTACCTCATTGTTTGATTGGCAAATAGACTGAAAATTCAGTGTGTCCAGGCCAACTATTAAATTCAATTTTACCATGATGTTGATCAACAATATTATGTGCAATAGAAAGACCGATTCCTGTCCCACCTTCATAACCGCTTACCATAGGATAAAAAAGTGTATCTTGAATATGAACAGGTACCCCCGGTCCATTATCTTCAATATCAATACGTGCACATAGTCGATAACGTTGTCCATGCAATGTAATTTGAAAGGCAGTTCTCGTTCTGATTGTTATCGTACCTGTTTTCGTACCAATAGCCTGTAAAGCATTTCGCACAATATTTAAAATAACTTGTTCGATCTGCTCTGAATCATGGATAAATTCTGGCAAACTGGGATCATAATCCCGTAAAATAGTCACATTTAATGGTTTTTCGATGCATAATAACGCATAAGTTCGCTCAATCGCTTGATGAATATTTTGTACTTTTTGGTGCAAGCGTTGCTGTGGTCCTAATAACCTATCTACTAGATTTCTTAATCTATCTGCTTGTTCAATAATAATTTGCGTATAATCTTGCAACTCATTTTTTGGTAATTCTCGTGATAATAATTGTGCGGCACCTCGAAGCCCACCTAATGGGTTTTTAATTTCATGTGCTAGCCCTCGCACAAGTTCACGAGCAGCACTTTGTTGAGCTTGTTGTAACTGTTCTTGGCTTAACCGTTTATGATTATTTAAAGGCGCCATTTCAATTAAGATCTGTTCATTACTTAAGGGTTGTGCCGTTAACGATAAGATATGCAATTCATTATTCACCACCAAATTCACTTCAGTATCCGTAAAACCTTGATTTTTGGATAATGAACTTTGCATTAACTCGAAATCTAAAGAATGGTAACTCAATAAATCAGGAAGATAACTATCTAATAATTTTTTGGGGCTTTGTGCTAATAGCTGCTGGGCAGCAGTATTGGCGTAAACAATATTGAGATTTTTATCAAGTAATAAAATACTTGTAATCATCGAGTTGAGAACAAGATCAGCATCAGATTCACTATCAAATGTCATCGTCGGTATTCCGTCCTCATTAAAATCCACCGCTTTACACGGTGGATTAACGGTTTAAATTTTAGATAAATTTATAAACTATAGTAAAGTTCAAATTCAACTGGATGTGGTGTCATACGTACACGATCAACGTCTTGACGTTTCAAATCAATATACGCATCAATCGTATCATTAGTGAAGACATTACCACGCGTTAAGAATTCACGATCAGCATCTAATGCATTAAGCGCTTCTTCAAGTGAACCTGCCACTTGTGGAATTAATTTAGATTCTTCCGGTGGTAAATCATATAAGTTTTTATCCATTGCATCGCCAGGATGAATTTTGTTAATAATACCATCTAAACCAGCCATTAACTGCGCAGCAAATGATAAATATGGATTACCTGCTGGATCAGGGAAACGAACTTCAATACGGCGTGCTTTCGGGCTAGTCACAACCGGAATACGAATTGAAGCAGAACGGTTACGAGCAGAATACGCAAGCATAACAGGCGCTTCATAGCCCGGTACTAATCGTTTATATGAGTTAGTTGCAGGATTAGTAAATGCATTGATAGCTTTAGCATGTTTAATAATACCGCCAATATAGAATAATGCCATTTCAGAAAGCCCAGCATATTTATCACCGGCAAATAAGTTAACTCCATCTTTAGCTAAAGATTGATGGCAGTGCATGCCTGAACCATTATCGCCAAACATCGGTTTCGGCATAAATGTCGCTGTTTTACCATAAATATGTGCTACATTTTGAACAACATATTTATAAATCTGAACTTCATCCGCTTTTTTAGTTAATGTATTGAAACGACAAGCAATTTCATTTTGTCCTGCAGTTGCCACTTCATGGTGATGAGCTTCAACCACTAAACCAAGTTGTTCCATAATTAAACACATCTCTGAGCGGATATCTTGCGATGAATCAACCGGAGGAAGTGGGAAGTAACCGCCTTTTACGCCTGGGCGATGACCTTTGTTACCTTCTTCATATTTTGTGCCTGAATTCCAAGCGGCTTCAATATCATCAATATGAACAAAACTACCTGACATCGGTGAACCAAAACGAACATCATCAAATAAAAAGAATTCGGGTTCTGGTCCAAAAATAACGGTATCAGCAATGCCTGAAGATTTTAAAAACTCTTCAGCACGTTTTGCGATTGAACGTGGATCACGATCATAACCTTGTAATGTTGCGGGTTCGAGTACATCACAACGGAGATTTAATGTTACATCTTCAAAAAATGGATCAATAACGGCACTTGAAGCATCAGGCATTAATACCATATCCGATTCATTAATCCCTTTCCAACCAGCAATTGAAGAACCGTCAAACATTTTACCGTCTTCAAAAAAGTCAGCATCAATTTGACTAACGGGTATCGTAACGTGTTGCTCTTTACCTTTGGTATCAGTAAAACGCAAATCGACAAATTTAACATCATTTTCTTTAATTAGTGTTAATACTTTTTGTATAGACATGTATCTTCTCCGTTGAGGACAAATAATTGTTCAGTTCGTAAGGCATTCTTGCCAAGTTATTTTCTTTTATGCAAATATGATGCCAAGTTTTCAGTCACGTTTTTCTAGTGAATTTACGGGTTAAATAGTAACACAAATAGCATTGATGCACCAAAATAATGCATAAAAACACTTAGAATGCACCAATAAAAGGCGTTGCACATTTATTTTGCTAAAAAAAGATGTCGTTCACGCATTCAATCATCCTTGTAATAATCAAAAACTCAATAAGAATCTTCTCAATTTAACGCTCGATAATTAGGGGAACACAAGATTTTCTTATAGGTACTGTATTTCAGTGCATAATATCGCTATAATCTCTTCTTATATTGAAAAACTAGGTAATTATAAAAGTATGGACTTTATTACACTCGAAATTATACCTTTTGTTAAAAATCATATTTTACTTTCTTTAGGTTGGATTGTACTTTTTATTGCAATCATTGTATTAACCATCAAAAGTAAGTTATCAAAAGTTAAAATCATTAATAATGCTCAAGCAATCAATCTGATTAATAAACAGAATGCTAAAATCATTGATTTGCGATCAGCTGATAGTTTCAAAAAGGGGCATATCACCGATTCCCTGAATATACTCCCCATTGATATCAAAAATGCGAGTGCAAATTCTATTGAAAAACACAAGGAAAATTTTGTTATCTTGATTGATGATAATGGTCTGTCATCAGTCGGCATCGGTGAAATACTTGTTAAACAAGGTTTCATGAATGTTTTTGCATTAAAAGATGGCATTGCAGGATGGAATGGCGAAAATTTACCATTAGTTAGAAAATAAAACTATATTTAAAATAAGGTTAGATCATGACAGAACAAAACAATACACAACAACCAGAAACACAATTTGCAATTCAACGTATTTATACAAAAGATGTTTCATTTGAAACCAATAATGTACCTGAAGTTTTTACCAAACAATTTCAACCAGCCATGAATGTTGAATTGAATTCATCATCTCAATCCTTAAATGATGATGTTTATGAAGTCGCATTACGCATTACAGTAACGATGAAATCACAAGACGAAGTTGCCTATATTTGTGAAGTAACGCAAGCAGGTATTTTTTCACTCGTTGGATTCAATGATGCACAGTTACAACACTGTTTAGGTGCTTACTGTCCAAATATTTTATTCCCGTATGCACGAGAAACAATTTCTAACTTAGTCATTAAAGGTTCTTTCCCACCAGTTAATTTAGAACCGGTTAACTTTGACGTGTTATTTATGAACTATCTTCAACAGCAACAACAATCAGTTGAAGAAGAATCAACAGAAACATTACAATAATCATTGTGATTTAATCTAGAACGATAAATCTAACGGTTAATTATGGAAAAACATGCTGTTGTCACAGTAATCGGTGCAGGTTCTTACGGAACCTCTTTAGCTATTTTACTTGCACGTAATGGTCATCAAACATTATTGTGGGGACATAATTCACACAAAATGATGGCTTTACAGCATGACAGGCAAAATAAACAATTTTTGCCTGATATTCCTTTTCCTGAATTACTGCACATTGAAAGTAATCTGCAAACAGCTGTTTCAGCGTCACCAATCTTACTCATAGTGGTACCTAGCCATGCTTTTGGTACTATTTTAAAGCAAATAAAACCCTATTTACGCAAAGATAGTAAAATTGTTTGGGCAACCAAAGGACTTGAGGTCAATACCGGACGTTTATTGCAAGATGTCGCCAGAGAAATATTAGGCAATCAAATCCCCCTAGCTGTCATTTCAGGCCCTACTTTTGCTAAAGAAGTTGCCTCAGGTTTGCCAACGGCGGTAACAGTTGCTTCAACGGATGATGATTTTTTAACTGAGTTACAAAATTTATTTCATTGTAGTAAAAGTTTTCGGGTCTATAGCAGTAAAGATTTTATTGGGGTGCAACTTGGTGGCGCCATTAAAAATGTGATTGCGATAGGAGCAGGATTGTCTGATGGGCTGGGTTTTGGTGCGAATGCAAGGACAGCGTTAATCACACGTGGACTGGCTGAAATGATGCGATTGGGCGAAGCGCTTGGTGCAGATCCTGCAACGTTTATGGGCATGGCTGGACTTGGTGATCTTGTATTAACCTGTACGGATAATCAATCACGAAATCGACGTTTCGGTATTTTGCTGGGACAAAATAAATCTATTCAAGAAGCACAAGATATTATCGCACAAGTTGTCGAAGGATTTAAAAATACTAAAGAAGTTTGGACACTTGCAAAACAATATCATGTGGATATGCCAATCACTGAACAAATTTATAAAGTACTATACGAGCATAAAGATCCTAAACAAGCGGCAATGACCTTACTCGGACGATCACAGAAAGAAGAACTAAAAAGTTAATTTTTAATACCGTTATATCATCACTTTGTATTAACGCTATTAAATAACGTTGTAATTAAAATGAGCTATTCTTTCTAATCTTTAGGTTATATAGTTGTTCCAATACCCTTTTCTTTTGCTTTTAGATAAATATCATATCCAACATAAACATCGAGAACGGCTGTTCCCACCGTTTTAAATAATGTGATTTGCTCATCGTTTTGGCGACATTTTTGCGAATCAGTAACTAATTCACCCAACTCAAAAAAATCATTTTTTGATACACGTTTTTGGTTAATTGGATCAATAATATCCCCTGCTTCGGCAAAAACGCCCTCTTTAGTATCAAGTACACGAATGTCCGCTTTTTCAACAATATTACTTGGTATTTCATGCATTTCAGGGGTATATGCACCCACACCATTAATATGAGTACCAGGCTTAACGATATCACCATTAAATGTGACCACTTTAGATGTTGTCACTGAGGTGATAATATCTGCTTGACCAATGTCTTCATCAAAATTTTGCGAAAAATAGAGATTGGCTGAAAAATGTGAAAAGTGTTTTTTCATCGCTTCCGTAAATTGTTTCGCTTTTTGTTCATCGATATCGTAAATAGCTATATCAGTCAGATCCCGAACGGTTAACATGGCTTCTAATTGTGATACAGCCTGCCCCCCTGTTCCTATTAATACTGCTCGTCGAGCATTTTTTCTTGCTAAAAGATCGGTTGCCGCACCTTGTACCGCCCCTGTACGAAGTTGAGTTACAAAAGTACCATCTAAAATGGCACAAACTTCCCCAGTTAAAGGATCTAACATCATCACTTGCGCTGGTACGGAGGGTTTACCCAATTTAGGATTATCCGGAAATACAGACACAATTTTAATCCCAACAATATCCTTACCTTTTATATGCGCGGGCATAAATAAACTTTGCCCTTTCTGCATATCAAAATTGATACGTAAAGGCACTTCACTATCTCCTTGGGTATAGATTTTTAAAGCTTGTTTATCTGCCTCAATGGCATCTTTCATACTATAAACATGTTGAATATCATTTGCGGATAAAATTAACATTTTCACTCCAGACCTTTTTTTATGATTTATTTTACGTTTTTTATAGGCATTGTCTAACTTTTAGATAACTAACCAAAGAAAATCATTAATCATGTTCAGATTATTCATAATAAATTCAAAATAAACAACATATCTTGTGTATTTCCTCTATTTTCACTATTATGACAAGGTGCAATTTTGCACGGAAATTGAGAATTAAGATGTTATTCAATATATTAAGGGTTATTTTAAAGTTTCTTTTTCATGTCAAAATTTATGGTAACCTAAAAAACTTAAAGCAAGAAAGATTGCTTATCACTCCTAACCATGTTTCCTTTCTTGATGGTCTTCTAATCGGTGTTTTCTTACCTGTTAGACCCGTGTTTGCCATTTATTCAGGTTATATTGATCACTGGTTAGTTCGTTTAGCAAAACGGTACGTGGATTTTGTGCCGATGGATCCGATTAATCCTATGGCGATTAAACGCTTAGTACGCGAAATTGAAAAAGGACGTCCGATAGTCATATTCCCTGAAGGAAGAATCACCGTAACAGGGTCATTAATGAAAATTTATGATGGAGCGGCTTTTGTAGCGGCTCGATCGAAAGCAACGATTGTACCAGTCTGGATTGAAGGAGCAGAGTTCACATTAACTAGCCGCCTAAAAGGACTGTTTAAACGTCGCTTATTCCCGAAAATAACGATTCATGTACTTGAACCGACCACAATTCCAATGCCAAATGTGCCTAAAGCAAAAGACAAACGCTATATAGCGGGTGAAAAATTGCATCAAATCATGATGAATGCTCGTCTAGCAAGCCGTCCTAAATTAACACTATTTGAAGCATTACTTGAAGCACAAGTTCGCTACGGGACAAAATCAAGAACAGTACAAGACCCGACAACGTCCGAATTATCTTATCGTAATTTACTTAAGCAAATTATTGGTGTAAGTTGCATTATCGAAAAAATTACCGAGAAAAAAGAACGAGTGGGTGTTTTACTCCCCAATGCCACAATCACCGTTGCGACTATTTTCGGTTTATTAGTGAAAAACCGAGTACCTGCCATGCTTAATTATACTGCTGGTACAAAGGGATTAACCTGTGCAATTACTGCCGCCGAAATTAAATCCATTGTCACGTCGCGTAAATTTATTCAAAAAGGTAAACTCGATTATCTCTTAGATGAGATCAAAGGCATTAAGTGGTATTTTCTGGAAGATTTACGTAGTAGTTTGACCTTAAAAGATAAGCTCTATGTGGCAGTGAATCAATATATTCCACGTTTTGTTGAATGTAATCAAACGAGTGATGATGAAGCACTTGTTCTTTTTACATCAGGCTCTGAGGGTAACCCTAAAGGGGTTGTGCATACGCATGGTAGTCTACTTGCTAATGTTGAACAAATTCGATCGGTCATTGATCCTACTCCAGCCGATCGATTTATGTCTGCGTTACCGTTGTTCCATGCTTTTGGTATCACAGCTGGTTTGTTTTTACCGCTTTTTTCAGGTAGTCGTACATTTTTATATCCAAACCCTTTACACTATCGAATGGTACCAGAAATTATTTATGACCAAAATTGTACCGTTCTATTTGGTACACCAACTTTTTTAGCTAACTATGCTCGCTATGCCCACCCATTTGATTTTATGCGTTTACGTTATGTGGTAGCTGGCGCTGAAAAATTATCAGAACCAGTACGAGAACTATGGAAAGATAAATATGGCATTCGTATTTTAGAAGGTTATGGCGTCACCGAATGTGCACCGGTCGTTGCCCTCAATGTACCTATGGCATTTAAAAATGGCACAGTTGGTCGTTTATTGCCGGGGATGACTTCACGGTTAATTCATATACCTGGCATTAGTGAGGGAGGAGAGTTACAAGTTAAAGGGCCAAACGTGATGAAAGGTTATTTGCGCGTTGAAAATCCAGGCACCCTTGAACCACCTGTCGCCATAGATGAAAACGGTGAAGCTGAACAGGGTTGGTACGATACCGGTGATATAGTTTCAATTGATGATGAAGGTTTTATCACCATTAAAGGACGACTAAAACGATTTGCCAAAATAGCAGGTGAAATGGTCTCTTTAGAGAGTGTAGAGGCACTCGCTAAAAAAGTGGATCCCGATGCAATGCATGGTGCAACAGTAAAAGCTGATGCAGCAAAAGGGGAAGCAATTGTACTTTTCACAACTTCAACCAAGTTAGATCGTGAACAACTAAGTCAAACAGCACAAGAACTTGGTATTCCTGCTTTAGCCGTTCCTCGTGATATTCGTGTTGTTAAAGAACTTCCACTTCTTGGAACAGGAAAAATAGACTTTATCACACTTCGAAAAATGGCTGACGAATAGCATAAGGATATCACATGAACCACAATTCACTATTAAGCAAAGGCATGGTGGCAACCATGCTGGCGCAATTCTTTTCGGCATTTGCAGATAATGCAATATTCTTTGCTATTCTTGCCTATATCAGAAAACTTCAGTACCCAGAATGGAGTGAGTCAGCACTACAAATCGGTTTTGTGATTCCTTTTATCATCCTTTCTCCTTTTGTTGGTCAATTTGCAGACTGTATGTCTAAAGGAAAAGTCATGATGATTTCAAATGGTATGAAGCTATTAGGCGCAGCCTGTATCTGTCTTAATTTCAACCCTTTTATTGGCTATTTTTTAGTAGGAGTTGGTGCAGCGGGTTATTCGCCTGCTAAATATGGCATTTTAGGCGAACTGACTTCAGGTAATAATTTAGTCAAAGCGAATGGATTGATAGAAGCATCCACTATTGCGGCTATTTTACTGGGTTCACTTGCTGGCGGACATCTTGCCGATATGAATGTCAGTGCGTCCTTACTTGCATGTGTATTAATGTATGGTTTTGCTGTTATTGCTAATATTTTTATTCCTAAACTCCCTGCTGCCAGAAAAGATATTCAATGGAATATAAAGGGTATGATAAAAGATTTTAGTAAAACCGTTCACATTATTCTCAATAATAAACTTGTTTTATATACTTTATTAGGCACAAGTCTATTCTGGGGGGCGGGAGTTACCTTACGATTTTTATTAATCCTTTGGGTACCAGCTGTTTTAAATATTACTGATATCGCAACACCAACAAATCTAAATGCAGTCGTTGCTATCGGCATTGTTATTGGAGCAGGATTAGCCAGCTTACTGATCTCAATCAATAATACGTTACGTTGCATTCCGGCAGGTATTATGATGGGCATTGCCGTTATCGCATTCACTTTACAAAGCAACCTTATTGCTTGTTATGTATTATTAATTGTTATTGGTGCGTTAGGCGGATTCTTTTTAGTACCCTTAAATGCATTAATTCAAAAAACGGGTAAAGATCTTGTGGGTGCAGGCAGTGTCATTTCCGTACAAAATTTAAGTGAATATACTACAATGATGGTTATGTTGGGTCTTTATACTGTTGCTGTATCTTTTAAGATCTCGATAATAACAATTGGCGTTAGTTTCGGCGCTTTATTTGCAATTGTCATCTTTTTACTGTGGCTAGGATTAAAAAAGTATGCAACCAATAAATCTATCAAAAATGTTAACTGAAAGTCGTAATCCATACAGCGAAAAAATTGATAGCTGTTCGACGATCGATATACTCAAAATCATCAATAATGAAGATAAGCATGTTGCCGTTGCTGTTGAAAAAGAGTTAGCAAATATCGCTAAAGCAGTGGATGTGATTAGTCAAACTTTTTTAAATCACGGTCGTTTAATTTATCTCGGTGCCGGCACTTCAGGTCGGCTTGGTATTTTAGATGCAAGTGAATGCCCACCCACCTATGGCACCCCTCCTCAACAAGTCATCGGATTGATTGCTGGTGGTCAAACGGCAATTTTTAAAGCAGTTGAAAATGCCGAAGATAATCCTGAATTAGCAATAACTGATTTGAAAAATATTCACTTTTCAGCCAATGATATTTTAGTTGGTATTGCCGCAAGTGGTCGCACTCCCTACGTTATAGGTGGTATGCAATTTGCTAAATCAATTGGCGCAACAGTGATAAGTTTATGCTGTAACCCCAATGCCCCTATGATTGATCTGGCAGACGTCGCCATCACACCAATTGTAGGAGCTGAAGTGATAACGGGTTCATCAAGAATGAAAGCCGGAACAGCACAAAAACTTGTCCTTAATATGTTAACCACCGCTAGCATGATCAAAATTGGTAAAGTTTACGGTAATTTAATGGTCGATGTCGAAGCCACTAATGCTAAATTAATTGAGCGACAAATATCCATTGTCATGCAAGCAACTGAATGTGACCGACAAACGGCAATGTTAGCGCTTAAGCAGAGTGATAGACACTGTAAAACAGCTATTTTAATGATTCTCGGTCACTTTGATGTTGATCAAGCAAAAAAATTATTATCAGAAAATAATGGTTTTATCAGAAAAGCACTATCGGCGAGTTAATAAGATAATTATAGAAAAAATAAACATAAATGGTCTGTTTTTATGATCTATGTCTAATTTTCAAATTAGGATTATTGACAATCTATTACATAATAGAGAAATATAAAAACTGTACCATTTATTTAAACAGGATATTACAGGCATAACAGTGCACTGAGATAATTATAATAATATGATTTAGTAAGATTAAGCGTAAATTCATCACTTCTTTCATGGATGTATACACTTCTCGCTAATTTCTGATATTAATTTTTTATTCAATTTTTGAAAGACACACAAGGACATTGTATGAGGAAAACACTATTTCATATCGCTATACTTGGTATTTTCATCCTATCAACGCCAATTGTTGTCTATAGTCAAAATCATCAGCTTTTAACAAATTCCAATTTATCAACGATATCCACTATCTCGGATCCAACTTTGATAAAAACCCAATTTGGATTAGTTAAAGGTCAACTCGACAACATCAACAACGTTCTCGTGTGGACAGGCATACCTTATGCGAAAGCACCCTCAGGGGAGTTAAGATGGAAAAAACCGATTGACCCTGAACCATGGGAAGGTATATTTGATGCAACTCAAGTAAGTCCTATCGCATTTCAGCTCAATGAAAATAACATCATTGGTTCAGATAATAGTTTAAATCTCAATATATATCGACCGAATAATAATAAAAAAAATTTACCAGTTCTCGTTTATATTCACGGTGGAAACAACCAAATCGGAAAAGCAGAAGAGATGACAGGCAACGGCATGGTAACCGATCTGGATGCAATTTTTATCTCAATTAATTATCGTTTGGGACCACTAGGATTTAATCCGCTTCCTGCCTTGCAAACGGGTGATAAACTCGAAGATTCTGGAAACTATGCGTTATTGGATATGGCAAAATCATTGGATTGGATTAAAGACAATATTACCTATTTTGGCGGAAATCCTAACAATATCACTGTCTCTGGTTTTTCAGCGGGTGGGCGAGATGTGATGGCGATGTTAATCTCACCTATTTTTAAAGATAAATTTCAAAAAGCGATCTCTTTTAGTGGTGGTATGACCATTGCAAATAAAGAGGATAGCATTAAAGTCTTTGCCAAAGCTATAGCCCCACTTGCTGTTGAAGATAAAATAAAGCCAACTGAAGAACAAGCTTATCATTGGCTGTTAACCAATCATCCCGATGTCAAAGCATATTTGTATAGCCTATCTTCTGAAAGATTGGTTTCACTGATGAATAATGCCGGAATCAGAATGAGTGTCTTTCCGCATTTATATAACGACGGCTATGTGATCCCCAAAGAAGGGTTTAATACGCATCAATATCATTCTGTGCCATTGATCATGCTGACCGGTACGGGTGAATTTTCATTATTCGCAAAATCTTCAGCTTATTTTAGCTCATCCTTCAATCATGGTATACCAAGTGGACAAACACTAACAGCATTTCAATTCGCCAATAAATATGGCGGAAAATTATATGATTTATTTAACGTTTCAGACTCAGCCCAAAAAATGGCACCTTTTTATAAAGCAAAAATTTATGGTATGGAAATACAATATGGCGAAGATCAAAATGTTGTAGGCTTACCAATGGGATTATATGGTGCTTTTCATGGTGTTTTTTTACCACTGATGGATCCGTATTCAGAAAATTATAACGGGTTAATAGCAAATGCCTATAAAACTCAAGGCGCTAAACAACTCAGTAAGATTTATAAAAAATATATTCATAATTTTATTTATAACGGCGATCCTAATGGTGACGATTTAGTTTATTGGAATAATTGGTCAATAACAAATAATAATGCGGATAAGGGACTACTCTATATCAATGCCGACAAAGAAAAAGCTATAGTTTATATGGGAAGACAAAATTTGGTTTATAGTGATGTTCTTGATGAAATGGATAACGACCAATCTGTGACACAAGAAATCAAAAAGATTATTATTTCTGAAGTATTAAATGGGCGGTGGTTTAGTCATGAACTAGATCTTAGATATCATAATAAGTCATTATGGATAAAATGATGTATTCTTGATAAAACGTTTAGATTAAATAAGATAATTAGCAAAAAAATATCTTGAATATCTCATTATTGAAAATTTTGAAATTTATAAACCATTAAAAAGTTATTTAAGCAAAAAAGCTATTTACAAAATGGGGATTTATTTCAATAATTCTATTCGAGATAAAACTTATATTGGTTCGTTAATATCACGAATTTCAGCCCTGTTTAAAGTTACAGACTATATTATTTATAGTTAATTTTTAATATCAATTTTTGATAAAAATTTATGACATTTATATTATGAATATAATATAAAAATTGGGAGGTAGTTGTATGGTAGGAATTATTCTAGCAACTCATGGTGAGTTTGCAGAAGGGATTCTACAATCTGGGTCAATGATTTTTGGAGAGCAAGAAAACGTGCAAGCTATAACCTTGCATCCAAGTGATAGCCCGGAGAGTTTAAAAGAACGAATGTTAGCCGCAATAGCAACATTCGACGATCAAAATGAAGTACTTTTTTTAGTTGATTTATGGGGTGGCACGCCATTTAATCAAGCCAATAACCTATGTGGTGAACACCCTAATTGGGCAATTGTTGCAGGTTTAAATCTGCCGATGCTTATTGAAGCTTATTCATCTCGTTTTTCAATGGAAACAGCTAAAGAAATTGCCGTCGCAATCTTAGAATCAGCGAAAGAAGGAATTAAAGCAACAGTTGAAGCACCTGCTGCAAGCACCACTGCCACTCAACAAACGAATACCATACCTGAAGGCACCGTTCTAGGTGATGGTAAAATGAAAATTGTCTTGGCTCGGGTTGACTCTCGTTTATTACATGGTCAAGTCGCCACCGCTTGGACAAAATCAACCAATCCTAATCGTATCATCGTGGTATCGGATTCAGTATCGAAAGATGAATTAAGAAAAAAACTGATCGAAGAAGCCGCGCCTCCTGGGGTAAAAGCAAATGTCGTGCCGATTAAAAAAATCATCGAAGTTTCGCGCGATCCACGATTTGGCAATACTAAAGCATTATTACTATTCGAAAACCCACAAGATGTATTACGAACTATTGAAGGCGGGGTCGACATTGATACCCTTAATATTGGCTCAATGGCGCACTCTGTCGGTAAAGTAATGGTAAATAAAGTGCTGTCAATGAATGCGGATGATGTAGAAACATTTGAAAAATTAAAAGAAAAACACGTTAAATTTGATGTTCGCAAAGTACCTAATGATTCTAATAGTAATATGGATGAATTGTTGAAAAAAGCGAAAGAAGAATTAGCAGCACAAAAGAATTAGGACTTATACAAGAGGTTATATTATGACATTATCAATTGTTGCTATCATTTTAGTGATAGTTATTGCCTTTCTGGCAGGAATGGAAGGTATTTTAGATCAGTTTCAATTTCATCAACCGTTAGTTGCCTGTTCATTAATTGGTTTGGTGACCGGTAATCTTGAAGCGGGTGTTTATTTGGGTGGCTCATTACAAATGATAGCCTTAGGTTGGGCTAACATTGGTGCCGCCGTTGCACCCGATGCCGCTTTAGCCTCTGTGGCTTCGTCCATCATTTTAGTCTTAGGTGGACAAGGTGAAGCAGGCGTATCAACAGCTATTGCTGTTGCCATTCCTTTAGCGGTTGCTGGATTATTTTTAACAATGATTGTCCGAACCATTGCGGTACCTTTAGTACATATGATGGATGCAGCGGCAGAAGAAGGTAATATCCGTAAAATTGAACTATTACAAATATTAGGTATCTGCTTACAAGGTTTAAGAATTGCCATTCCGGCAGCTGCGCTATTATTTATTCCAGCCGAAACAGTAAAAGGCGTATTAGAATCTATGCCTGAATGGTTAACAAAAGGTATGGCAATTGGTGGTGGTATGGTCGTTGCTGTGGGTTATGCCATGGTAATTAATATGATGGCAAATCGTGAAGTTTGGCCATTCTTCATCATCGGTTTTGTGGTTGCGGCTATCTCAGAATTAACCCTTATTGCGTTAGGTGCATTAGGTATTGCATTAGCAATGATTTATCTTAGCCTTTCAGAACGTGGCAATTCATCAAATGGTGGAAGCAAAGGTGATCCACTTGACGATATTTTAAATGATTACTAGGTACTTGGAGTAAAAAAATGACTGATAAAATTCAATTAAGCAAAAAAGATCGTTTAGCGGTTGCTTGGCGCTCAACCTTTCTCCAAGGTTCTTGGAATTATGAACGTATGCAAAATGGTGGTTGGGTCTATTCAATGATCCCTGCAATAAAAAAACTCTATACCACCAAAGAAGATCGTTCAGCAGCACTTAAACGCCATTTAGAATTCTTTAACACTCACCCTTATTTAGCTTCACCAGTTCTTGGTGTAACGCTTGCTCTCGAAGAAGAACGTGCTAATGGTGCTGCTGTTGATGATGTTGCCATCCAAGGTGTAAAAGTTGGGATGATGGGACCTTTAGCCGGAGTTGGTGATCCCGTGTTCTGGTTTACGGTAAGACCAATGCTTGGTGCGCTTGGCGCATCACTTGCACTTAGTCACAGTGTTATGGGACCAATTTTATTCTTTTTACTTTGGAATATTATCCGTTGGAGTTTTATGTGGTACACCCAAGAGTTTGGTTACCGTACAGGTTCTAAAATTACCGATAATTTATCGGGTGGCTTACTGCAAAAAATTACCAAAGGTGCTTCCATTTTAGGGATGTTTATTCTGGCGGCCTTGGTACAAAGGTGGGTATCAATTAATTTCCAACCAGTCGTTTCAAAAGTTAAAATGGCCGACGGTACTTTTATTGATTGGAATCACTTACCAACTGGTTCAGAAGGCATTCAAACCGCATTACAACAAATGCAAGCAGGGTTATCCCTTACTGAAGAAAAGGTCACCACCTTACAAAATAACTTAGACCAACTGATACCAGGACTGGTTCCGTTACTTTTAACCTTTTTATGCATGTGGTTATTACGTAAAAAAGTATCACCAATCTTAATAATCCTCGGACTCTTTATTGTCGGGATTGTAGGACATGTGATTGGTCTTCTATAAGTTCAAACTTTAAGTAATCGATAAAAAGCATAATTTACTGTTTAAATTATGCTTTTTTATCTTTTATCAATAAATATTTGAATAATTGAGTCCAAAGGTTTTGGCTGTTCACATCATAAAAAAACAATAAATTAACTTTAGTATTAATATGGAAGTCATATAAATGGTTCAATCATTAAACTCCAAAATAGACCTAACCGTTAAAGCTACCGCATTTACAGCTTTTACCGAGTATGGACAAATTATGATTGGAAATAAAGCGTTGGAATTTTATCATCAGCGAGATGCACGTAAATACATCCAAATCCCATGGCAAGAAGTCGAATATGTTTCTGCATCCGTCTTATTTGGGGGAAAATGGATACCACGTTATACTATCCACACAAAACAAAATGGCTCCTTTACCTTTGCCTCAAAAAATCCTAAAGACGTATTAAGAGCAATCCGAGTTTATATTGGTGGTGACAAAATGGTAAAATCATTAGGTTTTTTTGGTGTTTTAAAGCGAGCATTTACTCGCAAACCAAGTCAAAAATAATCGATGCTGATAAGCATGTAAATCATCCCTAATATTATAAATTATCCTGCGTTACTCATGGTGAGGGTGACAACGGATAATGAATACTATTTTGTCTATTCATTTTTTAATTGAATCTATTATATACTATCTTGTCTCTATCAATCATAATCAGTCATTGCACTTTTTGCCAGAAGGAGTATAATTCTGGGGCTTTGATTCTGTCCATGTTGGGCAGGAAAAAGATTATTTTTTAATTTAAGAGGATGTTATGGTAACTATTCGTTTAGCTCGTGGTGGCTCTAAAAAGCGCCCTTTTTATCAAGTAGTTGTCACTGATAGCCGTAACCCACGTGATGGTCGTTTTATCGAACGCATTGGTTTCTTTAATCCAATTGCACAAGGTAAAGCAGAAGAACTACGTTTAGATCTTGATCGCGTAAATCATTGGGTTGGTTTAGGTGCAACTGTTTCTGATCGTGTTAATTCATTGATCAAACAAGCACAAAAAGCTGCTTAATTAAGTAATAGATAGTCACTGTAAAATGAATACTGAGAATTTCATTGTTGTTGGTAAACTTGGTTCAAGCTACGGCATTCGTGGATGGCTCAGAATTTTTTCGTTTACAGAATTTCCAGATAGTATTTTTGATTACACACCTTGGTATATCCAGCGAGCTGGAAAATGGCAAGAGGTAATCGTAGAAAGCTTTAAACCCCATAATCAAGATATGATTGTGAAACTCAAAGGTGTTGACGATCGTGATCAAGCCAATGCATTAACCAACATTGAAGTGTTTGTCGATGCTGAAAATTTGCCTGAACTGAATCATGGTGATTTTTATTGGAAAGATCTGATTGGGTGCCGAGTAAAAACAGTCAACGGTTACGATTTAGGTCAGGTCACTGATTTAATGGAGACCGGCTCTAATGATGTATTGGTGGTAAAAGCAAATCTAAAAGATGCATTTGGAGCAACAGAACGTTTAATCCCTTTTGTTGAAGAACAATTTATTAAACAAGTTGATCTAACAACAAAAATGATTGTGGTCGATTGGGATCCTGCTTTTTAATTGGTAAGGTAACACTATGTGGATTGGCGTAATTAGCCTTTTTCCCGAAATGTTTCAAGCCATTACCTGTTATGGCGTAACTGGTCGAGCTGTAAAAAATGGGCTGTTAACAGTAAATTATTGGAATCCGCGCGACTTTGCGCATGATAAGCATAAGACTGTCGATGACAGACCTTATGGTGGTGGGCCGGGTATGTTAATGATGGTACAACCCCTTAGGGATGCAATTCATGCAGCGAAAGCTGTGGCAGGTGACAATACAAAAGTAATCTATCTTTCCCCACAAGGGCGCAAATTGAACCAACAAGGCGTTTGCGAATTGTCACAAAATCAAAAATTAATTTTGATTTGTGGACGTTACGAAGGTATTGATGAACGCGTGATCCAAACCGAGATTGACGAAGAATGGTCAATTGGAGATTACGTATTGAGTGGCGGTGAATTACCGGCAATGACGATGATTGATGCACTGGCAAGATTTATTCCCGGCGTGTTAAATCATGAATCATCAGCAGAAGAAGACTCTTTTGCTAACGGTTTACTTGATTGTCCTCACTATACCAGACCTGAGGTGTTAGATGGAATGGCGGTGCCTGACGTGTTAATGTCTGGTCACCATGAAGCGATTCGTCGTTGGCGATTAAAACAATCCCTTGGACGAACTTGGTTAAGAAGAGAAGATCTTCTTGAAAATCTAGCTCTGACTGATGAAGAGCAATGTTTACTCGCTGAGTTTCAACGTGAATATCAGGATAAACATAGCCATTAAGATTTCAGTATAACTAGTAAGAGATAATATTATGAAAAATGCAATTATTCAGCAATTAGAACAAGAACAAATGAAAAAAGACATCCCGTCTTTTCGCCCGGGTGATACGGTTGAAGTAAAAGTATGGGTTGTTGAAGGTAACAAAAAACGTCTTCAAGCATATGAAGGTGTGGTTATTGCAATTCGCAATCGTGGTTTACATTCTGCATTTACAGTACGTAAAATTTCGAATGGCGAAGGTGTTGAAAGAGTATTCCAAACTCACTCACCGATTGTTGATTCAATTACTGTGAAACGTCGTGGTCAAGTACGTCAAGCTAAACTTTACTACTTACGCGAACTTCGTGGTAAAGCGGCTCGTATTAAAGAGCGCCTAAACTAGTTTTTATTGATTAACAATAAAAAACGATTAAAATAGATTAAATTAAATATGGTCACCATTAAGGTGACCGTTTTTATGTGTAACCAATATTTTTTCCCACCAGCTATCGTTGACACAATTCAAGCAATATCTTGGTCGAATAAAAGGTAATATTATGGCTAACTATCTTGTTGAGATTCTTGCCACAACAATAAAATTATTTGCATTAATGACACCACCTGCTGTATTAAGTGCATTTTTGAGTGGTACAAAACAGTATGATGAACAAGCACGCCGAAAAACCGCACGTAAAACGTCTTGTGCCGTTTTTATTATTGGCATTGTGCTATTCTTTTTCGGTAATGCGATGTTTAGTATTTTTGGCTTTACTCTCGATGCATTTCGAATTGGATCGGGGGCATTACTCTTTGTAACAGCAGTGGCATTAATGAACGATTCGCCTGACAAAAATAAAATTAATAGCGATGATGATATTAGTGTTGTCCCTTTGGCTATCCCGCTTTGTATGGGCCCCGCATCAATTGGTACAATTATCGTATTAGGGACAAGTTCAGATGGTTTAATTCAAAATTTAATTGGTGCGTTATCACTATTCATTGCATCAAGTGGTATTTATGCCATGTTATTATGCTCTAAAACCATCGCTAAAGTTTTAAAAAATACCGGAATTGCAATTTTATCAAAATTAACCGGATTATTAATTTCAGCAATTGCTGCCCAAGTCGTATTTACTGGCGTCGCCGGAATTTTAAATCTTAATTAGTCAGATCATTGAATATATTAGATAATGACAAAGGTCAGATGTTATCTTCTCGGTAATCACTACTACGTTTACGATAGTGAGTGATTACACCAACCTTATTTAACCAAATAGTTTAGTCATTTGCATGGGGCATAATTAATTTTCTTTTTTTGAAGAAAAAATACGAACTGATAATAATCATAATTAATACCAATTCCGATATAAAAATAAAATAACCGGATTCACCAAACCAAACTCCAATAATGATAATCGTATTAATCACCATCGAAATGATCGCAAGCCATGGATAAAATGGCGATTTAAATTTAATGGTCTCTTGCGGATATTTCCCCTTATTGACCCCTTGACGAAACTGAAATTGACACCAAGCGATAATAATCCAAGCAAAACATCCAACCTGCCCTGTCGCTGCAACCAAATAAAGATAAAGTTTTTCCGCAGCAATGTACTTTGAAAATAATGATACCAGCGCAATAATGGATATAAACAATATTCCTTTGGTTGGCACACCCCGCCTATTTACCTCTGCAAAATATTTTGGTGCTAAATTATCCTGAGACATTGACCATAACATTCTAGAACTGGCATAAATTGCAGAATTAGCTGCCGATATAGCGGCGCAAAAAATGACAAATAACATGACATAAGATGCAAAATTGATGCCTGCTTGCGTAAATACCCAAACAAAAGGGCTTATCTCTTCTTGTGCATTACCATAGGGATAAACAAGTGCCAAAACTGCAATTGCTAAAACATAAAATAGGATGATTCTAAAAGCGACACCTGTAATTATTTTAGGTAAAACGGTTTGTGGTGATTGGGCTTCCCCTGCTGCACTTCCTATCAATTCAACGCCTTGAAAAGAGTAAGTGACAATCGTCATACAGACAAAAATCGCTGAAAAACCGTTAGGAAACCATCCGTTTTCTGTTTTCAATGTTGGTAGCACATGGGTGTCAGCATATTGATGATATAGCAAGTAAATACCTGTCCCAATAAAAGCAATAATTGCCAGAACTTTTATTGTTGAAAACCAGTATTCACTTTCGCCGTAAGCTCGTACCGATGTGAGATGTACAAAGGTTAAAATAATTAAAATAATTAGACTAAACAGATAAATAGGAATAGAAGTGATAAATTGGTGAGCAATAATTGATGCCGCCGTTAAATCAGCCGCCATCGACAGCACCCAACTTAACCAATATAACCAACCTATAGTATAGCTCCAAATGGGATTAGGTATAAACATTAACGCATAGTGCTGGAAAGAACCGGCATGAGGAAATGCGCATGAAAGCTCACCTAAACAGAGCATAGTGGAGAGCATAATACAACCAGCCATCAAATAAGCAATAATCGTCCCCAGCGGACCAACCGTGCTAAGTGGTGCTGCAATACCAATAAATAATCCGGTACCAATCGAACCACCCAAAGAGATCATCAACAGATGCCGATTTTTTAAATTCTTTTTTAAACTAGTGGTACTCGGATAGGAACTTCCTTGATATTCAGATGTTGCCATGTAAACCGCCTAGTAAGGTAAAAAAGCTGCTGGAAACCAGCAGCTAACACGAATTAATAAATAAACCGTTTTTCTACACCATTCGTTTGACATGCCATAAGTAAGGCTGTGTAATCGAGTTCAAAACCAATCATATCACCTACTTTCAATGTTTCTAACACATCTTCAATATCAACGATGGTATGATCACTGGTTTGCCCCAAAACCGTAATACTATCATCGATAGGTACACAGTTTTCAGCCGGCACATCTTGACGACCAAAAGCAAGTAGTGCACGTTTACGAGTACCATGATCGACAAAGGTTTTACTATTTAAAAAGGCATCGACTCCAAGCTCCCCTACAGGCACGGTTGGCTTACTATTGAGTTCAATAATTTGTGCGTATAGCTTATAGATATCGCTACATGCTTTATCGACAGGTTTATTGGAATGATGAAATTCATCCAGATATTTCATATCAACATATTCAATACCAAACTCATGTAAACCACCTATTCTGATGTGATTCAATCCTTTAGGCCAAACACCTTTATCTAACAAATGGTAACTGGTACAATTACCGGCAGATAAGTATTTGATTTTAATACCACAAGTTTCCTCTACTTTGCGTGCTATGTGTAAAAAATCAACACCATTTTTAACCGTAGGCAAAACGGTTCCATAGCAGTTAAAGTTGGTGCCAAGCCCATAAAGCTCAACACCCGGTAACGAAAGAATGAGATTGACGGTATCAATAATCTCATCAAGATGCTCAAACCAGATACCTTCTCGTAAATCCCCCATATCCACCATGAGCAACACTTGGTGAATCTTTCGCTGTTTAACGGCCTCATCAGATAAAGCCGTTATGACTTGTTTTTCACTATTTAAGCTAATATCCGCATATTTCACCACGTCGCTGATTTCACTTAAACAAGGACTACGTAATAAACACGTTTTACAATTTAATGCCTCTTTGAGTTTTTTTAAATTGTAAGTTCTTGATTCAGCAATAACATCAATACCACCCTCTAATACAGCTTTCGCTGTTTCGACGCAGCCATCAAATACTTTATTGACGGCCATGACTTCAATGCCGTGTTTAGCTAAAATGTCTTTCTCAACACGGGCATTTTCTTTTAATTTGCGTAAATCAATTTCCAATATGGGTTTGTACATGCTTTACTCCTCTATACCTTACTGTTCGAGCAAACGATTGCGTTTTTGAGCACGATGATATATCCATTCTGCTAATACGATCGCAAGTACAGCGCCACCAACTATCTTAGCAATATACTCAACATATCCACCCATATCGATTTGAGCTGGTGGTATAAAGACTAAAATCACAGCAAATAGTGTAGATAAGAACCCTAAAGCGGGTAATACCACTGGTAACACTTTACCCGGAATTTTAAAGCTACGTGGTACATCAGGTTGAGTCACTCGTAGTCGATAGTAAGCGATAAACATCACTAAGTAAGGAATGAAATAGCAAATTGTTGTCAACGCCGTCAACATCCAATAAGCTGCAGCAATACTTGGTGATACAAATGTTGAGAAGCAAAGTACAGTAACGATGATTGCTTGAACAACCAGTGCAAATGTCGGTGTTTGATAAACCGGATGTAAACGACCTACACGCTCACCCAACAAATTATCCTCTTTAGAGGCTTCTTGTAGCATATAGATCGGCCCAACTAACCATGAGTTAATTTGTCCTAAAGCACCAAAGAATAAACATATTGCCATAACAGGTAACAACCAAGGCATATGTAATACATTGGCAGCAGATTGCATCGCTTGCATAACGCCAGCAACAATATCAGTATCTTCGGCTGGTAATAATGTATTGATAGCCCAAGAGCCAATCATATAAATACCAACAATAACAATTGCTGACACAGCCATCGCTTTTGGAAAATCACGTTGTGGATCACGTGTACGCCCGGCAATCATTGGTGCCACTTCAAGCCCAGCAAACGCAAACATCATACTGGATAAAAACACAATCGTATCCCAACTGCCTAAATCAGGAATCCAATCACTTAAATGCGTATAATCGGTTGCCATTGGATGACCAGTCAATAACCAAACAATCGCGAGTAAGACAATAATCGCTGCGGGGATAAATACACCAAGCCAAGCACTCACGCTATTAATAATCTTAGTCCATTTTAATCCCCGAATATTCATCAGTGTTAAAATCCAGAAGACCACCATGGATCCCACCCCAATAAATACTTCATTTTGGGCTAATTCGGGACTAAACATATAACCAATAGCAGTAAAACCAAATTGCAACATCAATGGGAAGAAGAGTACACAGGAAAATAAAAAACAAACCACTACAATCCAAGCGATACGCTTACCAAATGCCTCTTTAACCCAAACAAATATCCCGCCATCTTTTGGCCAACCTGTTGAAAGTTCACCACACACCATGGCTAATGGAAAAAACAAACAAAATGCCGCAATGAGCCAAAGCACCATTGCTGATGCGCCATAAGGAGCAACGTTAGGAATTTGTCGTAAACTCAGTATCGCAATGACATTCATAAATACAATGTCTTTGATACCGAGCAAACTTGAATCTTTAGAATCACTCATAATAACCTCACATTGTAGTATCTAGGGCAACGTGTGCCCCAGATAAATCATGATTAATAGATGTCGTATCCAACCATATCTTCGTAAGTGTCCTCACGGCGAATCAAGCGATCTTTGCCTTTTTTGTCTATCATCACAACCGACGTACGAGGGCGATTGTTATAGACAGTCTGACTTTCAATGGTGTAAGCTCCAGCATCAAGGAAAGCAATAATATCGCCAATGTCGGTATCTTTAGGTAATAAGAACTCTTCACCTTTAACACCAACATGATAGTAGTCACCACCATCACACAAAGGACCGGCTAATTTAATATATTCATCATGTGATTCATTAATTCGAGATGCATTATAAACATAGAAGAACCAATCGAAATGTTGACTATCAGATAACACGCTATAACCTGCATCAACAAATTTCCATTCAACATGTTCTTCAATGTTACCGTCTAAATCATAATTCGTTTTACGTTTTTCACAGGCAACTTCTGTTAATAGCACCCCAGCTGAACCGGTAACTTTTCGACCAGGTTCAATACAGATTTCAACATCGGTACGCCATTTATGTACTTCACGAATGACTGCATCAGCAAAATCTTGGGCAGTAATACCGGCATACATATTGTCTTGTAATGGGTTACCGTTTTCGTCATCGTATTTATAAGGAACAGGAATACCTCCCCCTACATTAATTAAATCAAACTTAATTCCTAACACCTCTTCTAAACGGCGAGATTCATCAACAAGTACTTTGGTTGCTTTCGCAAAAGGTTCAGCTTCCGGTACCTGATCCCCAACGTGCATATGTAGACCACGTAAATGGACATAAGGCATTTCAAGAATACGGCGACAAGTCTCTTCTGCTTGTTCTAAATCGATACCTGACTTAGCATGATAAGCAGTAACTAATTCAGCGTGTGTTGCAGATGGTACATTCGGTTCAACACGTACACACACATTCGCCACTTTTTTCAATTTTTTTGATATTTCATCGATAATATCAAGTTCATATAAACTATCGACGTTAATAATATACAGATCATTTTTAATGGCATATTCAAGATCAACTGGTTTTTTTACCACACCATTAAACACGATTTGGCTACCCGGAAAACCAATCTCTAAACATTTACGTACTTCAAACATTGAGTTTGCTTCAGCGTAAATACCCGCATCTTTAATGGCTTTGAGTACGCCCATAACCGAACAAGTTTTAGAAGCATAGAAAATTTTTGTTTTTGGATGCGCTTTGAATGCTTGTTTAATTTCTTGAACATTACGATCAATTTCTTTTTCAGAAAACACATAAAAAGGCGTTGGATATTTTCTTGCTAACTCTTCTAAATTAACGCCATCAAAACATAATTTACCGTTTTCAGCACTAAAACGACGATCTTTAGTTATAAGATCATGACGTAATTTGTTATAATTTGACATAATTTTGTCGGACATATGACCTCCAGTTAATGAGTACTCAAAAAGTACATAAGAAAATAAGTAAAATGGCTTTTCTCTTGTAATGCAATCAGCATGCCAACTTAATAATACAAATAATCAATAAGTTAAACTTAACAATCTAGCAACAATTTTTGTCATTAAGTTAAAAACATGTCTTTATGACAAAAATTTGTCATTTTTTAGTGATAGTCGAAAGGTATTTAAATAAAAGTATGCTATTAAGCAATAATCCAAATTTTATAAGGTACTAATATCATGACAGTTGATCCTGAATTATTACAATCACTGGAAATATTTAAACATTTTTTTGATTTAATACATCAGCCAATGGCCATTATTGATAAAGAAGGTAAATATATTTACTACAATCAGGAAAGTGCAGAACTCGATGGCTATCCTCAAGATAAAGCTATAGGAAAACCATTGCTTAAAGTTTATCCTAATTTACAAAAAGAAGATAGTACTATGTTAAAAGCCTTGCTAGAAGGTAAGGAATATCTGGATAATTATCAATGCTATTATAATCATGTTGGTAAAGTTGTCGATTATTTGCATACCACGGTTCCACTTTACAATCATAACAAACAGATCATTGGCGCAATCGAAATCGGTCGAAATTTATCTAATGTAAGACAATTACAAGATCAAGTTTTTAAACTCAACAGCCGTTTATATCACAGTAAAGAACAATCACTTCCCGAAATCGTATTTGTATCTCAAAAAATGCAATCGGTCATTGATCAAACGAATATTTTAGGCGCTAATGATGTGCCAGTACTCATTGTTGGTGAGACAGGTACCGGTAAAGAACTCTTCGCCCATTTAATTCATCAAACTAGCGACCGCCGAGATAAAGCCTTTATATCACTCAATTGTAGTGCACTACCTACTACGCTAATTGAAAGTACACTATTTGGTACTGTGAAAGGCGCCTTTACGGGAGCTGAAAATCGCCAAGGTTATCTAGAACTGGCTAACAGTGGCACACTATTTCTTGATGAACTAAACGCCATGCCACTTGAAATGCAAAGCAAGTTATTGCGATTTCTACAAGAAAAAACCTACTGGCGACTAGGCGGCAATAAAGAGCTGCATTCTGATGTTCGCATTGTGGCCGCCATGAACGAATCACCTACTGATCTTTTAAAAAACGGTAAAATGCGCAGCGATCTGTTTTATCGATTAAATGTGGGATTAATAAAACTTCCAGCACTACGCGAACGAACAGAAGATATTCCTGTTTTAGCTCGCTATTTTATTGATAAACACCAAGATGAGATAAAAGTAACCATCAGTGGTATAAGTAAGCATGCTTTGAAACAATTGATGGCAGCACCATGGCCAGGCAATGTACGTATGCTTGAAAATGCAATTGTCCGAAGTATGGTTTTACAAAATGAACCCGGAGAATTACAACATATCGTTCTTGATGAAGAGCTATTTGAAATTGAAAGCCCTCATCAGCAAGCAGATGTCATGACAAAAATCGAGGATTCTGCCACAAATTTTTCTCGATTTAGGGATTTAACAACCCAAGTGGAAAACTATGAGCGACAATTGATTATCGATGCGTTAAATCAAGCTAACGGAAAAATTATCAATGCCGCTAAATTATTAAATGTTTCGCGTACTACATTACAATATAAGGTCAAAAAGTACCATATTCAAATGGGTGTAATGAATCATTAACATTGATGGCTAACAGTTTTTTCATCCAATGCCTTCGCACATGCAAAGGCACTGCTCCAAGCCCACTGAAAATTATAACCACCTAACCAACCCGTTACATCAACCACTTCGCCAATAAAATAAAGATTCGGCTGTGACTTAGTCGCCATTGTTTTTGATGATAATGCATCGGTACTCACCCCGCCTAATGTGACTTCAGCCGTTCGATACCCTTCGGTTCCGTTTGGTACAATATGCCACTTGGTTAATGTGTCAAAAAGACGCTGTTGTTGATGCAAATTGAGTTGTTTCACAGTAATATCTGTAATCATATCCAGTTGTATCAATGCTTCTACTACTCTTTTAGGTAAAATTTGTGCTAAACAATTTTTCAAAGTCTGGTTACGATTTTTTTCTAATAACGGTTTAAATGATGATTCAAATGTCATATCTGGTAATAAGTTGATCGTAATGGGTTCACCCACTCGCCAATAGTTGGATATCTGTAAAATGGCGGGGCCTGAAAGCCCTCGATGAGTAAATAATAAATTTTCTTTAAAATGCATTTGCTCATAAGTCACTTCAACCGGAATAGCAATACCGGATAGTTGCGATAACACATCTAATAATGGTTTATGTAAGGTAAAAGGCACCAGCCCAGCTTTGACCGGTACAATTGGAATGGAAAATTTTTCTGCCACTTTATAACCTATTGAAGTCATACCGAGTGCTGGCATCGATAACCCGCCTGTAGCAATAATCAGGTTTTGACAACTCAGCATACCTTGCGAAGTCTGCAATTTAAATCCATCTTCAACCGCTTCGACGTCATCTAATTGCGTTTGCATCATTAGGTTAACTTTTCCTTTTTGACACTCGTTAAGCAGCATATCGACAATATCTTTGGCTGAATTATCACAAAACAACTGACCATGATCTTTTTCATGATAAGCAATATTATATTGATTAACTAATTGGATAAAATCCCATTGGTTAAATCGTTTCAAGGCTGATTTACAAAAATGACGATTTTCAGAAATGTAATGGTGCGCATCCACATCAAGATTAGTAAAATTACATTTTCCGCCACCCGACATTAAGATCTTTCGTCCCGGTTTTTTTCCGTTATCAATAACGGTCACACGATGCCCTTTTTGCCCTAATAATCCAGCACAAAATAGACCCGCAGCCCCTGCTCCAACAATTGTAATTTGAGTTTGCATAATAATCTTGTGAAACCATAAATAGAAGGAATTATAGCAGGATTAAGTAAATAGACTAGAACTTGAAAATATGACAATTCCGTCAGTTTTTACCAACGGAATTAAGTAAATTAAAAATAGTAATTTTGAACAATGCTTATCAAGTTAGAATAATTTTATTCTGTTTTGATTAATTTACTTTTTATTATACTTTTCTTGGCTAACAGTTCATTAACCTCTTGAAGACCCGCTCCTGGAACAAAAACACCCATTTTAATATATTGCCTGATAAAATAGTTACTGCCTCCCTCTGCATAAATCTCTAGCGAATTATTACTAAACTCAGATTCTGTTTCAATGGTATGATAGCCAGGCTTAACAATTTTATAAAAATAAGTTCTGTCAGCCGTTTTACCCAAATATTCCCCATCAATATAAATAGCCTTTTTGCTAGGTTTACCCATTAGACTATCTCTATAAATATAAATACCTGAAAAATTTGCATCTGGTTCAGCAAATTTTTTAGCTTCACGATCTAATTTTGGATCGGCTAAATCAACTCTTGCAGAACATCCAACAAATAATATACTTGCAATTAATATGAACACTATTTTAAAAATTTTCATTAAATTAAACATTCCTTTCATAATGATTAATGAATTAAATTGTTATCACACTATTTAAAATTTACATTAGCATATTATCATTAACAATTTTATAAGCCCAATAATTTTTATCATGTTAAATCATTTAGTTATGCTAATAGTTAAATGAAAAGATAATGTTCTATTATTAGCTTCATTAATAACTCCAGTACAACTTATTAAAAGATTGACTTATAAGTAATATTTATTTGACCAAAATAGCATTTTTCTTTAATTTCTTAGCCAATATGGGATTAATGCCTATACCTTCACAAATTATAAAGCGATGAATTAGAGGCAATGATATGTTATATAACCAGCATCATGAAAAAGATAACTGCGGATTTGGTCTGATTGCTCATATTGAAGGGCAACCAAGTCATAAAGTGGTGCGCACCGCTATTCACGGATTAGCAAGAATGCAGCATCGAGGCGCAATCTTATCTGACGGTAAAACCGGCGATGGCTGTGGACTTTTATTACAAAAACCAGATCGATTTTTTAGATTAGTTGCGCAAGACGCAGGTTGGCGTTTAGCAACTAATTATGCGGTAGGCATGCTGTTTCTTAGCCAAGATGAGCAAGAAGCACAAGCAAGCCGTCAGATTGTAGAAGAGGAATTAGCTGACGAAACACTATCAATATTAGGTTGGCGAGAAGTGCCTATTGATAAAAGTGTTTTAGGTGAAATTGCATTATCTTCACTGCCTAAAATTGAACAAGTCTTTGTCAATGCGCCAGCAGGATGGACGAAAATTGATTTAGAACGCCGTTTATATATGGTTCGCCGTCGCATTGAAAAACGCGTACAAGACGACACCTTTTATGTTTGTAGCTTTTCGAATCAGGTTAATATCTACAAAGGCTTATGTATGCCTAAAGATTTGCCTCGATTCTATTTAGATTTAGCCGATATTCGAATGGAAACGGCGATTTGTTTATTTCATCAACGTTTTTCAACCAATACCGTTCCACGTTGGCCACTTGCTCAACCGTTTAGACATTTAGCGCATAATGGTGAAATCAATACCATTGAAGGCAATCGTCAATGGGCAAAAGCCCGTTCCTACAAATTTAAAACACCACTGATTCCTGATTTACAAAATGCGGCACCGTTTGTGAATGTCACAGGGTCTGATTCCAGTTCACTGGATAACATGTTAGAACTGTTCCTTGTCGGTGGGATGGATATTGTCAGGGCGATGCGCTTATTAGTACCACCGGCATGGCAAAATAATCCCGATATGAATGAAGATCTTCGTGCCTTCTTTGACTTTAATTCGATGCATATGGAACCGTGGGATGGCCCAGCAGGTATTGTTATGTCAGACGGTCGCTATGCCGCATGTAATTTAGATAGAAACGGCTTACGTCCTGCTCGTTATGTTATTACCACCGATAAACTCATTACCTGTGCTTCTGAAATTGGTATTTGGGATTATCAACCTGACGAAGTCGTCAGCAAAGGACGAGTTGGGCCGGGTGAGTTATTAGTAATCGATACCGAAGAAGGTCGTATCTTACAATCTTCTGAAACGGACAATGACTTACAAAAACGTCATCCTTATAAAGAATGGATGGCAAAAAATGTTAAACAGCTTATCCCTTTTGAAAGTCTACCTGATGAGAACATTGGCTCACGTGATTACGATGACACTTTACTAGCTACTTACCAAAAACAGTTTGGTTATAGTGCAGAAGAAATTGATCAATGTATTCGTGTCTTAGGTGAAAATGGGCAAGAAGCAACAGGTTCAATGGGCGATGATACGCCATTTGCTGTCTTATCAAGTAAACCTCGATTAATCTATGATTATTTTCGTCAAAAATTTGCGCAGGTAACCAATCCGCCTATTGATCCATTACGTGAAGCTCACGTCATGTCGCTATCAACTAGCATTGGTCGCGAGATGAATGTCTTTGCTGAAGCCGAAGGTCAAGCACATCGAGTCGCGTTTAAATACCCTGTTTTGGTTTACTCTGATTTCCAACAATTAACAGCATTGGAATCACGTTACTATCAATCTGAAACACTAGATATTACTTACGAAATCGATGGTAGCTTGCGTGATGCCATTGAACAATTATGCGGTGATGCCGAAGCCAAAGTACGTAATGGTACCGTATTAATCATTTTATCTGATAAAAATATCGCAGCCGATCGATTACCGATTCCTGCCCCAATGGCTGTAGGTGCAGTACAGCAACGTCTAGTTGAAAAAAACTTACGCTGTGATGCCAATATTATTGTTGAAACCGCAAGCTGTCGCGATCCACACCAATTTGCCGTGCTGCTTGGTTTTGGTGCAACGGCTATCTATCCTTATTTAGCTTACGAAACCCTAGCCCAAATGGTCGACAATGGCACGATAAATAAGTCTTACCGTGAAGCCATTATCAACTACCGCAATGGTATTAATAAAGGCTTGTACAAAATCATGTCTAAAATGGGGATATCCACTGTCGCCTCGTACCGCTGCTCAAAACTTTTTGAAGCGGTTGGTCTGCATAAAGATGTGGTAGAACTCTGTTTCCAAGGTGTGACTAGCCGTATTAGTGGTGCAAATTTTGATGATTTTGCTCAAGATCAGTTCAATTTATCGAAAAAAGCATGGTTACGCCGTAAACCATTAGACCAAGGTGGTTTACTCAAATTTGTCCATGGCGGCGAATATCACGCTTATAATCCCGATGTAGTTCAATCGTTACAAAAAGCGGTTAACAATGGGCGTTACGAAGATTATAAGCTTTATACCGATATCGTTAATAATCGCCCGCCAGCGACATTACGGGATTTATTAAAACTTAATCCCCCTGAAAATGCAGCAATTTCGTTAGATCAGGTTGAACCTGAAGAGTCACTATTCAAACGTTTTGATTCGGCGGCGATGTCAATTGGTGCATTAAGTCCTGAAGCTCATGAATCGCTTGCTGAAGCAATGAACACATTAGGTGGCTATTCTAATTCAGGCGAAGGAGGTGAAGATCCTGCTCGGTATAACAGTATAAAAGTGTCACGCATAAAACAAGTCGCATCAGGTCGATTTGGTGTAACGCCGGGCTATTTAATGAGTGCTGATGTGATTCAGATCAAAGTAGCGCAAGGTGCAAAACCGGGTGAAGGCGGTCAATTACCAGGTGACAAAGTAACCCCTTACATAGCTAAATTACGTTTTTCCGTACCCGGGGTGACATTAATCTCGCCACCACCGCATCACGATATTTATTCAATCGAAGATTTGGCACAGTTGATCTTTGATCTAAAACAGATTAACCCTCAAGCAATGATTTCGGTGAAATTAGTGTCCGAACCAGGCGTAGGAACTATTGCAACTGGGGTCGCAAAAGCTTATGCCGATTTGATCACAATTTCGGGATATGATGGTGGTACCGGTGCTAGCCCATTAACGTCAGTCAAATATGCTGGCTCACCATGGGAACTGGGTTTAGTTGAAACACAACAATCATTGGTTGCTAATGGTTTACGTCACAAAATTCGTTTACAGGTTGACGGTGGGTTAAAAACCGGTACAGACATTGTAAAAGCGGCAATTTTAGGTGCGGAAAGTTTCGGCTTTGGTACGGGGCCAATGGTGGCTTTAGGTTGTAAATATCTACGTATTTGCCATTTAAATAACTGTGCCACAGGTGTTGCGACACAAGATGAAAAATTACGTAGTGACCATTATCATGGTTTACCTGAAAAAGCGATGAACTATTTCCGTTTTATTGCACGTAACACAAGGGAAGTCATGGCAGAACTTGGCGTAAGTCGAATTGTTGATTTAATTGGACGTACCGATTTACTGTTAGAGCTTGATGGTATTACGGCTAAACAACAAAAACTGGATTTATCAGGATTACTTGAAACTGCGACACCAGTAGAAGGCAAACCCGTCTACTGTATTGAAGATAATAAACCGTTTGATAAAGGTGTATTGAATAAAGAAATTATTACTCAAGCACAACAATTTGTGGATAATCGTCAAAGTAAAAGTTTCTACTTTGATATTCAAAATACTGATCGTTCGGTGGGAACTAGCTTATCAGGTTATATTGCCAAAAAATATGGCGATCAAGGTTTAGTTGCCGATCCAATTTCACTCAATTTCACCGGTACTGCTGGGCAAAGCTTTGGTGTTTGGAATGCTGGTGGCGTAAATTTAACCCTAACAGGTGATGCCAATGACTACGTTGGTAAAGGCATGGCAGGTGGTCGCATCGTCATTCGACCACCTCAAGGCTCGGCATTTTTAAGTCATGAAGCAACCATTGCCGGTAACACCTGTCTATATGGTGCAACAGGCGGTAAATTGTTTGCAGCAGGACGTGCTGGTGAACGTTTTGCCGTACGTAACTCTGGTGCAATTAGCGTGGTTGAAGGTATCGGCGATAACGGCTGTGAATATATGACAGGTGGCATTGTCTGTGTCTTAGGTAAAACTGGTGTTAACTTTGGTGCTGGCATGACTGGTGGATTGGCTTATATTTTAGATACCGATGGTGATTTCCATAAACGGATTAACCAAGAACTTGTTGAAATGTTAAACGTTGCTGATTATTCGATTCATGAAGAGCATCTACGAGGCTTAATCATGGAACATGCTCAACTAACCCACTCTTCACGTGCTGAAGAAATTTTAGCTAACTGGGAAGATTTCGCTAAACAATTTGTATTAGTTAAACCTAAATCCAGTGATGTAAAAGCGCTGCTCGGTCACCGAAGCCGATCATCAGCAGAACTTCATGTTCAAGCACAATAAGGAGAGCACGGAAATGAGTCAAAATGTTTATCAGTTCATCGATTTACAACGTGTTGATCCACCTAAAAAATCGTTGAATATTCGAAAAATAGAGTTTGTTGAAATTTATGAGGGATTTTCGGCTTCACAATCACAAGCCCAAGCCGATCGCTGCTTAGCGTGTGGGAATCCTTATTGTGAATGGCGTTGTCCTGTTCATAACTATATACCTAATTGGCTAAAACTGGTGAATGAAGGCAAAATTTTAGAAGCGGTTGAGCTTTCTCATCAAACAAACAGTCTACCAGAAGTGTGTGGTCGGGTTTGCCCTCAAGATCGGCTTTGTGAAGGCTCATGTACTTTAAATGCTGAGTTCGGTGCAGTAACTATTGGTAACATTGAACGTTATATTACCGATGAAGCCTTTAAACTGGGTTGGAAGCCTAACTTGTCTAATGTTGAAAAAACAGGGTTAAAAGTTGCAATCATTGGTGCAGGGCCTGCAGGACTTGCATGTGCTGATGTGTTAGTCCGTAATGGTGTGACGCCCGTTGTTTTTGACCGTCATCCTGAAATAGGTGGACTATTAACCTTTGGTATTCCTGCCTTTAAATTAGATAAAGAAGTGTTGATTAATCGTCGACGTATCTTTACCGACATGGGTATTGAATTTCGGCTGAATACCGAAGTGGGGAAAACGGTACAATTAACGGACTTACTCAATGAATTTGATGCTATTTTTGTTGGAACCGGTACTTATCAATCAATGCGAGCCGGTCTAATGAATGAAGATGCGGATGGTGTTTATGATGCCCTTCCATTTTTAATTGCCAATACCAAACATATTATGAAGCATAATCAAAGCGATGATACGCCTTACATTGACATGAAAAATAAGCGTGTTGTTGTTTTAGGCGGTGGTGATACAGCCATGGACTGTGTACGGACGTCAATTCGTCAAGGTGCAATTGAAGTCACCTGTGCTTATCGTCGAGATGAAGCCAATATGCCTGGCTCTAAACGAGAAGTAAAAAATGCGAAAGAAGAAGGTGCACAATTCCAATTTAATGTGCAACCCCTCAGTATTAAAATTAACAATACAGGTCAAGTTACTGGTGTCAAAATGGTTAGAACAGAACTCGGTCAACCCGATGCAAATGGTCGCCGTTCGCCAGTGATTATCGAAGGATCTGAATTCATACTTCCTGCCGATGCTGTTATTATGGCATTTGGTTTTAGACCTCATGCCATGCCTTGGTTAGCAGAACATGGTGTCAATTTTGATACTCAAGGTCGTATTGTTGCCCCAGAAATTAAAGGCTACCAAACCAGCCATCCAAAAATCTTTGCTGGTGGTGATGCAGTAAGAGGATCGGATTTAGTGGTGACTGCCATTAGCGAAGGTCGCAAAGCGGCAGAAGGGATTTTAGATTATTTAGAAGTATAAAGCGATTGACTAAGTTAACCTTATGCCCATACCCTACTGAGCGGGAGTAAGGTTTACTACTCAATATTTATTGATCTGTCTAAACCATAACGTTTATTGATTACAACCTAAATATCGTTATTTATCGGATTGAAATTGCCAATGAATATTTACTTTGATAATTGGCATTAAATTACCATTAGCTGATACCATGAATTTGTATCAGCTAATAACCTTTGGTTATTGGATTACTTGGCTATAAATAGACAACCTGAGAACCATTTTCAGGATTTTTAGTCGCCTCAGCAAACCCTTCTAAGAAAAAGGCAAGATGATCTGCTTCATCCCCTAAAAGGCGTCCTTTGACTTTATTCCAAGTTAATAACACGATAGCCGCTTGTGGTTCACAACTAATTAACATCGGTTGTTCAAGTTCTTCATTCCAATAAAACTCACCGCCGTATAATTTTTGGGCTGTCAGTAATAAATAACAACCATACTCTTGAGCAATCATATTAAGCTGTTCTTCAGGAATACTAAAATTTTTCTCAGCTAATTCACCAATAATCATTTCAACAACAGAAATACTTTTTTCGGAATAATCGAGCTGGTTAATACTCCACGTTGGACTATGTAAAATGGCATTTTGTGCCCATGCTTCGATTTCTTGATATAATTCATTTTTTTCAGTCATATTTATTTACTTCGCTAGTTGATATTTCCAATTGTTTAACAAGTTGCCATGCGGCTTCCATTTCTTCAAGTGTTGCATCCGTTAAACGACGATTATTTTGTTTCAGTATTGCTTCAACTTGTTTAAATCGACGTTCAAATTTATGATTTGCCCGTTGTAAACAGAGCTCCGATTTAACTTTTAGATGTCTGGCTAAATTGACGGTCGCAAAAAACAGATCCCCCAGTTCTTCCTCGATTTTTGATTGATCTTGTACCGTTTTATTTAGCTCATGTTCTACTTCGTCGAGCTCTTCCTTAACTTTATTTAAAACTGGCGTTAACTCCTGCCAATCAAACCCAACCGACGCACAACGTTTTTGGATTTTTTCGGCTTTCATTAAAGCAGGAATGGCGTTAGGTATGTCATCTAACAATGAGTATTGTGCGCGCTCGTCACGCTCTTTTTGTTTTAATTGTTCCCAATTCGGTTTTTCAGTTGTCTTATCATCAAAAATATGCGGATGACGACTAACTAATTTATCAGCAACAGCTTGACAGATATCCTCAAAATCAAACTGACCTTGTTCACTGGCAAGATCGGCGTAAAAAATAATTTGAAACAATAAATCGCCCAATTCTTTTTTGAGTTCATTCATATTCTGTTTATCTATCGCATCAAGAACTTCATAAGTTTCTTCTAGTGTATAAGATTTTAATGAATCAAAAGTCTGCATGCGATCCCATTCACAACCGTCAATAGGGTCACGTAATTGTTTAGTAATTGCAAGTAAACGCTTGAGTGGGTTCACAATCTATCTCACCAATCGTAACGGAACATTAATCTAATCAGTGTATCATAAATTTAAACTGTTTTTATTTACAATAGTGAATTTATACTATTGTAAATATAATTGTCTATTATTTATCCTGAAACACGCACAAAAAAGATTAAATTAATTGAGTTATCATAACTTCTAGCCCATAAAGCTGAATTAAGTATATAATAACCGCATATTGAATTAACTTTACGATAATATATGAATAATTTACGAGAACTTACACTTCGAGGCACAATACTGGGTGCTTTTATTACAATTATTTTTACTGCATCAAATGTGTACCTTGGTTTAAAAGTCGGATTAACCTTTTCTTCGGCTATTCCTGCCGCTGTCATCTCAATGGCAATCTTAAGACTATTTTCAGGATCAACCATATTAGAAAATAACATGGTACAAACTCAAGCTTCTGCTGCCGGAACGCTATCATCTATTATATTCGTTCTACCTGGATTATTGATGATTGGTTACTGGCAAGATTTTCCATTTTGGTTAACTTTTGCCATTTGTGCCGCCGGGGGAATGCTTGGGGTACTATTCTCAATTCCATTGCGTCATGTGATGGTAGTCAAAAGTACATTACCTTATCCTGAAGGTGTTGCTGCCGCTGAGATTTTAAAAGCAGGCTCGAAAACAGACAGTAATGATGCTTCTGCCAACGAAGGATTGAAAGATATTTTAGTGGGAGGCGTTATCGCTTCTACTGTCAGTTTATTGACCAATGGTTTCCGAGTTTTATCTGAAAGCGCTTCATACTGGTTTACCGGTGGAAAATCGATTTTTCAATTACCTATGGGGTTCTCATTAGCACTTCTTAGTGCAGGTTACTTGATTGGAATTGTATCTGGGATTGCCGTTTTAATAGGAACCATTATTGCCTGGGGATTTGGAATTCCAATTTTAAGTGCAATGACAGATTATGATACAACGCAACCTCTTGCTGAAACTGCAATGGGACTTTGGGCTAAAGATATCCGTTTTATTGGCGCAGGAACGATTGCTATTGCTGCAATTTGGACATTATTAACCTTAATCAAACCAGTTATTGAAGGTTTAAAAACATCATTCAAAACGTTACGTTCAGATGTATCTGTAAATGATATTGCACCGACAGAACGTGATCTATCACCTAAATCAATCTTTTTGATTATGGCTGGTATGGTCATTATTTTAGTTGCTACGTTTTACTCATTTATTTCAGATAGTGGGTTATCGACGGGCGTTGCATGGATGCTGGTTATTTGTGCTGTATTATTTGCTTTTATTATGGGCTTTCTTGTTGCAGCTGCTTGTGGATATATGGCAGGATTGGTAGGTTCTTCATCTAGCCCTATTTCAGGAATTGCTATTGTTGCCGCTATCGTGATATCAGTGATCTTACTTGGTTTAGGTGAAGCTAGTAACTTACTTTCTACAGCTGAAGGCACCAACTTTGCGATAGCTTTAGCGCTATTCACAACCAGTGCAGTATTAGCGGTTGCTTGTATTTCAAATGATAACTTGCAAGATCTTAAAACGGGTTACTTGGTTAATGCCACACCTTGGAAACAACAAGTTGCATTACTAATAGGTTGTGTTGTTGGTGCTATTGTTATCGCTCCTATTTTAGAAATTCTTTATAACGCGTATGGGTTTACGGGTGCATTACCACGACCAGATATGGATCAATCACAAGTTTTACCTGCGCCTCAAGCAACACTGATGACAACCATTGTGCAAGGAATTTTTTCACATAAACTTGGTTGGACAATGATTCTAATTGGGTTAGTCGTTGGAACCGTAATTATTATTATTGATCTTCTTTTGGCGAAAGCAAAATGTAAATTTCGCTTACCCGCACTAGCTGTCGGTTTAGGTATTTATTTACCTCCAACGATTACTGCCCCAATTTTTGTCGGTACATTGCTATCATGGATAATTAAACGTAATGCTTACGCTAAAGCTCAAAAATACAATTTAAATCATGAAGAACAATTTAAAAAAGTGGATCGTAAAGTGGCATTAATTGCTTCGGGATTAATAGTTGGTGAAAGCTTAGTGGGTCTTTTATTAGCTATTGTTATTGTTATTAGTACCACGCAAGGAAAAGGTGAAGCTCCATTAGCAATCGAGGCTGATTTAGGCTTCTTACCACAATATTTAGGTTTAGCTGTCTTTGTGGGAATTTGCTTGTATATTATTCGTCGGGCATTATCCGCAATTAAAAAACAGTAATAATTTATATTTATAATTAAGCCCTTTATTGCTTAAAATAGAGGGCTTGATAAAATCGCTTTTCCAATTTAAACCCCGCTATAAATTAATTATCATCCTTCTTTTGTGACTAGATTAAATGATAACCTTTTCCCTATCTGGAGATATTCAATAGCACGCTCAACCAATTATTACCACAAGTTAAAGTCTAAAATAATAAAACTTTCACTTTGCCCATTAAACTTTTTCATTTTGCATAACTTTCAATATTTGTTAGCATAACCCAATTTATTTTACATATTAAACAGCAAAATCATGATAGTATTTGATTCCATTCAAGTTCGCTTAGGCATTAACCTACTTTTAGATAATGCCTCTGCTACCATTAATCCTAAACAAAAAGTAGGGTTAGTTGGGAAAAATGGTTGCGGAAAGTCCACCCTATTCTCATTAATAAAAGGCGAAATTCAAACGGATGCAGGCAGCTTAAGTTTTCCATCACAATGGCAATTAGCTTGGGTTAACCAAGAAACCCCCGCGCTAGATATACCCGCTATTGAATATGCTATTGATGGTGATCGTGAATATCGACAGCTAGAACAAAAGCTAGCTATCGCCAACCAAGACAATAATGGTGAACAAATAGCTAATATTCATGAAAAACTGGATAACATTGACGCATGGACAATACGAGCAAGAGCCGCCACATTATTACATGGTTTAGGATTTTCCAACGAGCAACTACAATTACCAGTTAAATCTTATTCTGGTGGTTGGCGCATGCGTTTAAATCTAGCTCAAGCACTCATGTGTCGTTCTGATCTACTCCTTCTTGATGAACCTACCAATCACCTTGACTTAGATGCCGTTATTTGGCTAGAAAAATGGCTGAGTAACTATCAAGGTACATTAATTTTAATCTCACATGATCGTGATTTTTTAGATCCGTTAGTTAATAAAATTATTCATATTGAACAAAAAAGTTTGTTTGAATATACCGGTAACTATTCATCATTTGAAGTTCAACGTGCAACTAAATTAGCACAGCAACAATCACTTTATGAAAGCCAACAACAAAAAGTCGCACACCTACAAAGCTACATAGACCGCTTTAGAGCAAAAGCAACCAAAGCCAAACAAGCTCAAAGCAGAATAAAAATGCTAGAAAAAATGGAACTCATTGCCCCTGCACATGTAGACAATCCTTTTCATTTTAATTTCAAACCTTCTGAATTTTTGCCAAGTCCATTACTGATGATGGACAAAGTTGTGGCAGGCTACGATGATAAAATCGTACTAGAAAAAATTAAATTAAATCTTGTTCCGGGTTCACGCATAGGCTTACTGGGTCGTAATGGTGCCGGTAAATCAACCTTAATAAAATTATTAGCGGGCGAACTTCAACCTAAAGAGGGGCATATTAATCTCGCTAAAGGTGTTCAATTAGGCTATTTTGCTCAACATCAATTGGAATATTTACGTGCCAATGAATCACCACTTTGGCATTTAACTCAGCTTGCTGATCCAAAAATAACAGAACAGGAATTGCGTAACTATCTGGGTGGTTTTGATTTTCATGGTGATAAAGTGAATGAACCAGTTAAAACATTTTCGGGCGGTGAAAAAGCTCGATTGGTTTTAGCGCTAATTGTGTGGCAAAAACCGAATCTATTATTACTTGATGAACCCACTAACCATTTGGATTTAGATATGCGTCAAGCATTAACTGAAGCACTTATAGGCTTTGAAGGTGCTTTAGTCGTTGTATCGCATGATCGCCATTTATTGCGCTCGACAACGGATGAATTTTATTTAGTGCATGATCACAAAGTCGAACCATTTAATGGCGATCTTGATGATTACCAAAAATGGCTTGCCGAAGAACAAAAAGCAGAAAATAAACCAGATACCGTTAACGTAGCCAGTAAAAATGATAGCATTCAAAATGTTTCCGCCACCGATCGCAAAGAACAAAAACGCCGTGAAGCAGAATTAAGAGCACAAATGCAACCCATTAAAAAAGAGCTACAAAAAATGGAGCAAAAACTTGAGCTATTAACTGAGCAATTACAAAATATTGAACAGTTACTAGCAGATCCTGCTATTTATGAAAACGATAAAAAAACAGCGTTGACCGAATTACTACTTAAACAAAGTAAAATTAAAAGCGAACAAGAAGACACTGAAATGAACTGGTTAGATTTACAACAACAACTTGAAGATTTTCAATTAAACTAACTTTGTATTTAAGATATAAAAAGAGAAGCACACAAAATATTAAGAGCATAAGTCTTAATTCAATCGCAATAAGTTTCAGGTTGTTAATCGTATTTTAACTATTTATTTTGTGCAAAAAAAATCACAGCCTTTGCTGTGATTTTTTTATTCTTAATTGAACTAAACTTATTCAATTAAAATTAACTTTTTTCAACTTGACTAAAATCAAGCTCAACAGGTGTTGAACGTCCAAAAATTGAAACTGAAACTTTTAGGCGACTTTTTTCATAATCGACTTCTTCAACCACACCATTAAAGTCTGCAAATGGACCATCATTAACACGTACCAATTCGCCTGGCTCAAATAACGTTTTAGGACGAGGTTTATCACCAACTTGTTGTAAACGATTCATAATAGCATCAACTTCACGTTGGCTTATTGGGGCTGGTCTGTCAGAAGTACCGCCAATAAATCCCATGGTTCTTGGTACACTTTTAACTAAGTGCCAAGTTGCATCATTCATCATCATTTCAACTAAAACATAACCGGGAAAGAATTTACGCTCACTTTTACGACGTTGACCACTTTTCATTTCAACAACTTCTTCGGTAGGCACAAGCACTTCACCAAAAGAATCTTCCATATTATGTAACTTGATATATTCACGTAGTGATTGTGCAACACGTGCTTCATAGCCAGAATAAGCTTGAATAACATACCATCGTTTTTGTTGTATTTCACTCATATTAACGTCCTATTGATGTTAAATAAAAGACGACCCAACGGAATAAAGTATCCATTCCCCAAAGGGCTAAACCAACGACTACTGTAACAGCCACAACGAGCATAGTTGTCTGTGTAGCGTCTTTACGAGAAGGCCATACCACCTTTCTTAACTCTTTTCTTGAATCCTGTAAAAATGCAAGAAATGACTTACCTTTAGTGGTTGTAAGAGCAATAAATAAAGTGAAAAGTGAAATTACACTAACCGTAATAATGCGGACGATTGTATTAGGTTGATATATATCATTTGCTTGAGCAAAATAGGAATTTCCCCAAACAATAATTGCAATCAATACTAAAACTAAACCCCATTTGAGTTTATCTAGAACCGAGTTTGTAGCTTGACTTTCGTTACTTACTTGCATATAAAACCTATGAGTATGTTATTTATAATAATATCTATTTTCCAAAATGCTCTTTTTAAAATAAAAACATTTTGCTAAACAGACCAGATAAGAAAGGGCATCGCATGATACCCTTTCAACAGTTATTAAATATAAATTATTTAATAACCTTAGCAACAACACCCGCACCAACTGTACGACCACCTTCACGAATCGCAAAACGTAAACCTTCTGCCATCGCGATTGGGTGAATTAATGATACTGACATTTTGATGTTATCGCCTGGCATTACCATTTCTACGCCTTCCGGTAATTCGATTGTACCAGTCACGTCAGTTGTACGGAAGTAGAACTGTGGACGGTAACCTTTGAAGAATGGAGTGTGACGACCACCTTCATCTTTACTTAAGATATACACTTCTGATTCGAAATCAGTATGTGGTGTAATTGAACCTGGTTTTGCTAATACTTGACCACGTTCGATTTCTTCACGTTTAGTACCACGAAGTAATACACCTACGTTTTCACCAGCACGACCTTCGTCTAGTAGTTTACGGAACATTTCAACACCAGTACAAGTTGTTTTTGCTGTTGGTTTGATACCAACGATTTCAACATCTTCACCAACTTTGATAATACCGCTTTCTACACGACCTGTTACCACTGTACCACGACCTGAAATTGAGAACACGTCTTCAATTGGTAATAGGAATGGTTTGTCGATGTCACGTTGTGGCTCTGGGATATAAGTGTCTAATGCTTCCGCTAATTCAACAATTTTGTCTTCCCATGCTGCATCGCCTTCTAACGCTTTTAACGCTGAACCACGAATAACTGGTGTATCATCACCCGGGAAGTCGTATTGAGATAGAAGTTCACGTACTTCCATTTCAACTAATTCTAATAACTCTTCATCATCAACCATATCACATTTGTTTAAGAATACGATGATGTAAGGAACACCTACTTGACGACCTAAAAGGATGTGCTCACGAGTTTGTGGCATAGGGCCATCAGTTGCTGCTACTACTAGAATAGCACCGTCCATTTGCGCTGCACCGGTGATCATGTTTTTAACATAGTCAGCATGGCCTGGGCAGTCTACGTGTGCGTAGTGACGAGTTGGTGTATCGTATTCAACGTGTGAAGTATTGATGGTAATACCACGTGCTTTTTCTTCTGGTGCGTTATCGATTTGATCGAATGCACGAGCTTGTCCGCCGTATTTTTTAGCAAGTACAGAAGTAATTGCAGCAGTTAAAGTTGTTTTACCATGGTCAACGTGGCCGATTGTACCAACGTTAACGTGGGGTTTTGTACGTTCAAATTTTTCTTTAGACATTTATTGTCCCTCAAATGTAATACAAATCGGTGGTGAATCACCACATTAACCAAGTATTATATTTTATATCAACATAATACTAACTTAAAATTAGCTCTGAATGATAACAGATAAAGCCGTCCAGTGACAAGCTTTTAAGCAGTCAAATTCGATATTTTTAGAAGTTTAGGAAAGTAACAAGAATGGTGCTGATAGGCAGATTTGAACTGCCGACCTCACCCTTACCAAGGGTGCGCTCTACCAACTGAGCTATATCAGCAATTGGAGCGGGCAGCGGGAATCGAACCCGCATCATCAGCTTGGAAGGCTGAGGTAATAGCCATTATACGATGCCCGCATGTTCAAACTCGGCTACCTAAATGCTTCAATTAGCTATTGCTAATATTAGATATATGGTGGTGGGGGAAGGATTCGAACCTTCGAAGTGTGACACGGCAGATTTACAGTCTGCTCCCTTTGGCCGCTCGGGAACCCCACCCCGAATCTTTTTAAATTTGTCTACTTAGGAAAATGGTGCCGGCTGCCGGAATCGAACTGGCGACCTACTGATTACAAGTCAGTTGCTCTACCTACTGAGCTAAGCCGGCCTAAGTGCTGCGCATTATGGACTAGAACATTTAAGCTTGCAAGCAAAAAAAACAAATTTTATTTTGTTTGCTTAAAAAAAAATCAAAAACATAAAAAAACCCCGAAATATAGACAATTTCAGGGTTTTATTTAATCAAAAATAATTTTTTAGATTATTTCTTTTTTACCGCTTTTTTCTTAGTAGTAGAAGCTACACCTTTAGCCGCTGTATGCACAGCAACATCTTCACTGATATCACCGTTATCTTGATATGGACGACCATAATAGGTATCAAGCAAGATTTGTTTTAGTTCTGCAATTAAAGGATAACGAGGATTTGCGCCAGTACATTGGTCATCAAATGCATCTACAGCAAGTTGGTCAACTTGTGCTAAGAACGTTTTTTCATCCACACCAAACTCTTTTATAGAGAATGGTATTTCAAGATCTTTTCTAAGTTGATCTAACCAACCAATTAATTTCTCAACTTTCTTCTCATCTTTATCCGCAGCAGCCGTTAAACCTAAATGATCAGCAATTTCAGCGTATCGACGAATGGCTTGAGGATAACCATATTGACTAAATGTACCTTGTTTAGTTGGCTTATCTGTTGCATTAAAACGGACAACATTGCTGATGAGCATTGCATTAGCCACACCATGTGGGATATGGAAAGCTGCACCAATTTTATGCGCCATTGAGTGACAAATACCTAAAAATGCTTGAGCAAAAGCAACACCTGCTAATGTCGCTGCACTGTGTACTTTTTCTCGAGCGATAGGATTTTTAGCCCCTTCTTTATAGCTTGCCGGTAAATAGGACTTAAGCATACTTAAAGCTTGTAATGCTTGACCGTCAGAAAACTCTGTTGCCATTACTGACACATAAGCTTCTAAAGCATGAGTTACCGCATCGTAACCACCAGCAGCACAAAGTGAACGTGGCATATTCATCACTAAGTTAGCATCTACAATTGCCATATGAGGCGTAACAGCATAATCGGCTAACGGATATTTTTGTCCGGTTGCATCATCCGTCACAACTGCGAATGGCGTCACTTCAGAACCGGTGCCTGATGTTGTGGTAACACAGATCAATTTTGCTTTTTTGCCCATATTCGGGAAATGACAAGCACGTTTACGAATATCCATAAAACGTAATGCTAATTCATCGAATTTAGTTTCTGGGTGTTCATAAAGAACCCACATGATTTTTGCAGCATCCATTGGTGAACCACCGCCTAAAGCAATAACAGTATCAGGCTGGAATGCTCTCATTGATTCAGTCCCTTTACGAACAACACTTAAGGTTGGATCAGCTTCAACATCAAAGAATGTTTCACAAAGAACACCTTGTGACTCTAATTGATCGGTGATTTGTTTTGAATAACCATTGTTAAATAGGAATTTATCAGTGACTAAAAAGACTCGTTTTGCGCCTTGCTCAACGACTTCATTTAAAGCAATAGGCAGTGAGCCACGTTTAAAATAGATAGAACTTGGTAATTTGTGCCATAACATGTTTTCTGCTCTCTTAGCGATTGTTTTCTTGTTAAGTAAGTGTTTCGGTCCGACATTTTCAGATACCGAGTTACCCCCCCAAGAACCACAACCTAATGTTAGTGACGGCGCTAAATCAAAATTATATAAATCGCCAATACCACCATGCGCTGCAGGTTGGTTAATCAAAATACGGCAAGTTTTCATTTTTTTGCCAAAATAATCGATACGTTCACGATTGCTATCTTGATCGGTGTAAAGAACAGAAGTATGACCCATACCACCCATTTCAACTAATTTTTCAGCCTTTTCTACTGCTTCAGTAAAATCTTTAGCTTTAAACATAGCTAACGTCGGTGAAAGTTTTTCATGCGCAAACGGTTCAGATAGATCAACTTTGCTCACTTCACCTACTAGTACTTTTGAACCTGCTGGTACTTTAAAACCTGCTAATTCAGCAATTTTGGTCGCTGGTTGACCAACGATATTAGCATTTAAAGCACCCTTGTCATTTAGAATGATACCTTGAACGGCTTTAGTCTCTTTAGCATTTAAAACGTATGCACCGTATTGTGTTAACAAGCGACGTACTTCGTCATAAACAGAATCAACCACGACGATAGCCTGTTCAGAGGCACAAATCATACCATTATCAAACGTTTTAGACATCAGAACGGAAGCCACTGCTCGTTTTAAATCGGCTGTTTCGTCAATGATGACAGGCGTATTACCTGCGCCAACACCTAATGCTGGTTTACCTGAACTATAAGCTGCTTTCACCATACCTGGGCCACCGGTTGCTAAAATTGCAGCGACATCATCATGATGCATTAAAGCATTTGATAATTCGATAGAGGGCTCATCAATCCAACCAATAATATCTTTTGGTGCACCAGCTTTGATTGCTGCATTTAGAACAATTCTGGCTGCTTCAATAGTTGATTTTTTTGCTCTAGGATGAGGAGAGAAGACGATTGCGTTACGGGTTTTAAGACTGATAAGGGATTTGAAAATAGCGGTGGAAGTTGGATTGGTCGTTGGTACTATTCCACATATGATCCCTAAAGGTTCGGCTAGCGTAATAGTTCCAAAGGGTTCATTTTCTGCCACTACGCCACAAGTTTTGTCATGACGATATTTGTTTAGAATATATTCTGCAGCAAATAAGTTTTTAATCACTTTATCTTCTACAATCCCCATACCCGATTCAGCAACAGCTTGTTGGGCTAGTGGAATTCTCGCAGCTGCAGCAGCTTTTGCAGCCTCCGTGAAAATTTTATCCACTTGTTCTTGAGTATAAGTTGAATAAGTTTCCTGTGCTTTTTTTACACGGGCCATTAACTCATTTAACTCATTCATATTAGTTACTGCCATAGATTACTCCTTGAAATTAAAAAATAAATCTGAATCGTTTGGCGTCTTCCTTGAATCTTTTTAATGCCTATGCATAATAACAAAACGAAATTGCCGTTATCGTAAATCAGTTTTTTACTTTATACAATAAGATCTTGCAGAAAAATAAATGTTATTGAAATGGGTAAGTGAGATTCATCCTAATAGATAGGAAAAAATTAATATTTGAGATTTTTTGATAAAAAAAACTATTTTACTTAGGTAAAATAGCTTTTTTTAAATATGCTAAATTTTTTTGAAGAAATAAAAAGTTCACTTAAATTTTTGATAATTTGTCCAGTACATAACTAACAGCAACAAATCCAAAACTTGCCGTAACAGTCGTCACTGCGCCAAAACCTGATTCACAATCCATTTTTTTAGTGCCATGCGCTTCACTTTTCGTAAAACAGATTTGTCCATTCTCCGCCGGATATGTCAGTTGTTCTGTTGAGTAAACACAAGGTATCGAATATTTACCTTTACTATCTTTATTGAGTTTATAATCGTTCTTTAATCTTTCTCGTAATTTAGCTGCCAAAGGGTCTTGAATGGTTTTAGCCAAATCAGCTATTTTAATCTGTGTTGGATCTTTTTGCCCACCTGCGCCACCAATAGTAATGACTTTCAATTTTTGTCGCTTACAATAATTAAGCACGGCCGCTTTATCACGCACACTATCAATAGCATCAATGATATAATCATAACGAGGCAAGTTTTGAGCACCTAAATAATCTGAAACATTATCAATATTTATAAAGTCATCAATTTGATTAACAATACATTCAGGATTTATTTGTAATATTCGCTCAGCCATGACTGCGGTTTTAGCTTTACCTATATTTGTGGTTAAAGCATGAATCTGGCGATTGGTATTAGTCACACAGACATCATCCATATCAATCAAAGTAATTTGCCCGATACCACTGCGAGCAAGGGATTCAGCTACCCAAGAACCAACACCACCAATCCCTATTACACAAATATGTGCACGAGCAAAACACGACAATGCGGATTGACCATACAACCGAGCAATGCCACTAAAACGTTGAAAATAACTATCAGAAAATGTGTTATGCATAATTACCACTGATTTATCGAAATGTTAAAATACTAGCAGTGCATAACGATAAACGCAACTAACGCTGCTATTCTTGTCATTGAGGTTATCGGTATTAGACTGGTAAATTAACTATTTACGTCCTAATTTTAATATCTCTTGTGCCATTTGTTTAGTATGGGTTTGCATATATTTTACTAAATGGTCATTTTTTTCATTGAGTAAAATGAGATAAAAACGATTACGAGCCAAATGCGTTGATTCATCATAAGTACTGACGATTAAATAACCTATACCATTTTTTTCATCCGTTCCTACGGAATAAGAAACGTTACCTTCTTGAGTGACTTTCGGATCAGATGAACGCATTGCGATTTGCAATTTAAAGAGTTTTTGAGCATCTTGAGCATTGGCAACGATATCATCCATAATAATGAAATAATCTTCATAATAGGTTTCTGATTTAGGATCTTGCATGTACATAATTGCACGCTTATCATTAGGATTACCTGAACCACTATCGCGACTTTGATTATATATATAATAGGTTTTATTGTGGAAATCTAATTTTTTAGGTAAATCATAAGCGGGTAATTTTTGATTAATTACCGTTAACATCGGACCATAGTTGCCAGGTTGATAATTACTTTCTAAAGTCCCACAACCTAACAATAATATTGAGATAAAACTGACTATAACTTTTTTCATTTTTGTTTCCTTTTATTTTTTATCAATTAATTTTAGATAAGTAAGAAAAATGAGACTAATTAATTCATTACCAAATAGTATCCGTGTGATTGCTCATTATTGGGATAACCGTAAAATGAAGGACAAAAAAATCACATTTTGGATTATCAGGTAGAAATCAATAGACAGAAAGTCATGTGATACCTTGTCTTTTTTGATATACAAGGCATCACAAAATAATCGCTTAGTTTTTGAAGGAGTGAATCGGAGCAGGAATACGTCCACCACGATTAATAAAATCAAATGAGCTATATTTATTTACTGGCATCACAGGCGCATGACCCAATAACCCACCAAATTCAATATTATCACCCACTGTTAAATCAACCGCAGGAATGATGCGAACGGCAGTGGTCTTATGATTGATGACGCCGATTGCTGCTTCATCTGCAATAATAGCAGATATTGTTTCAGCTGGTGTATCACCCGGAATAGCAATCATATCAAGCCCGACCGAACAAACACAGGTCATTGCTTCTAATTTTTCTAAATTGAGTGCCCCCTTATTTACCGCATCAATCATCCCAGCATCTTCTGACACAGGAATAAATGCCCCACTTAAACCACCCACATGACCACATGCCATGACCCCACCTTTTTTGACAGCATCATTAAGCATCGCCAATGCAGCCGTTGTACCATGGGTTCCAACCACTTCCAGTCCCATTTCTTCCAAAATATGGGCAACTGAATCACCTATTGCAGGCGTTGGCGCTAAAGATAAATCAACAATACCAAATTTAACGCCTAAACGCTCCGAAGCCTCTTTACCAACAAGTTGTCCCATACGCGTAATTTTAAAAGCCGTTTTTTTGATTGTTTCCGCAACCACATCAAAAGGTTGACCTTTTACTTTTTCGAGCGCTCGCTTAACCACCCCTGGTCCACTGACACCCACATTAATGACACAATCTGCTTCGCCTACACCATGAAAAGCCCCAGCCATAAACGGATTGTCCTCAACAGCATTAGCAAACACAACTAATTTTGCACAAGCCATACTGCTATTATTCGCCGTTAATGCGGCTGCTTCTTTAATAATATGCCCCATCTGTTTTACGGCATCCATGTTGATACCGGTTTGTGTAGAACCTACATTAACCGATGAACAAACACGTTCTGTTTGGGCAAGAGCTTGTGGGATGGATTTAATCAAAATTTCATCACCTTTATGGTAACCTTTCTGCACTAACGCCGAAAATCCACCAATAAAGTTCACCCCCACCGCTTTAGCAGCTTGATCAAGTGTTTTTGCGAACGCGACATAATCACTATCATTACTTGCGCCTGCAATTAAGGATATTGGTGTAACAGAGATACGTTTATTAATAATTGGAATACCAAATTCAGACGTAATTTGATCACCAACTTTTACTAAATTTTTGGCTAATTTAGTAATTTTGTCATAGATTTTTTGACGGGCTTTTTCACCATCGCTATCAATACAATCAAGCAAAGAAATACCCATGGTTATTGTGCGAATATCAAGCTTTTCTTCCTCAATCATTTTAATCGTTTCGAGGATCTGTTTGGTTTCCATTAGTACTATCCTTCAGTAAAAATTATTGAATAAAATTTAAAGACGATGCATTGCATCAAATATCTCTTCGCGTTGAATATTTACTTTAACTTTAAGATTTTCGCCTGTTTGCGTTAAAGTATTTTTAACATCATCAAATGAAACATCGATTTTGGATAAATCGAGTAACATAATCATCGTGAAATATTCACCCATGATAGTTTGAGATACATCTAAAATATTAATATTCAATTCATATAATTTTTGACTTATACCAGCAATAATTCCGGTCTGGTCTTTTCCTATGACAGTTAAAATGGTTTTCATCACATACTCCGCACAAATTTTGGACAATCAAAAGATATTTACTTGGTTGATTATAATAACATCTTCAAAAATTATCGAAATAGGAGTAGATTGTTTTTTTGTTAAAAATAAAAAAACACTAAAATAATTAAAAAGGGCAACATTATGAAAAATTTCCAAAAATCAAATAAATTGGATCATGTCTGTTACGACATCCGTGGACCAATTCTTGAGCACGCAAAGCGTCTTGAAGAAGAAGGTCAAACTATACTTAAACTCAATATTGGAAATCCTGCCCCTTTTGGTTTTGCCGCACCTGATGAATTATTAGTTGATGTCATCCGTAATTTGCCTTCTTCACAAGGATATTCCGATTCAAAAGGACTTTACTCTGCACGTAAAGCTATTATGCAACACTATCAAGCCAGAGGAATAACCAGTTTAGATGTCGAAGATATTTTTATTGGCAATGGTGTTTCTGAACTTATCGTACAATCGATGCAAGCATTGCTCAATAGCGGTGATGAAATCTTAGTTCCTATGCCAGATTATCCATTATGGACAGCTGCAATTAGTTTATCCGGTGGTAGTGCTGTTCATTATCTTTGTGATGAAGAAGCTAATTGGTCGCCCGATTTAGACGATATTAAACGAAAGATCACCCCCAAAACGAAAGGAATTGTGATCATTAATCCTAATAATCCAACTGGTGCTGTCTATAGTAAACAGCTTCTACTTGATATTGCAGAAATTGCGCGTCAAAACAACCTTATTATTTTTGCTGACGAAATTTACGACAAAATTTTATATGATGATGCTGTTCATCATTCAATAGCCGCTTTAGCGCCCGATCTATTTGTCGTAACCATGAGCGGACTATCTAAAACTTATCGTGTTGCAGGTTTTAGGCAAGGATGGATGGCACTTTGTGGTCCTAAACAACATGTAAAAGGATACATTGAGGGACTAAATATGTTGGCGTCAATGCGATTATGCGCCAATGTCCCATTGCAACATGCCATTCAAGGTGCGCTTGGCGGTTATCAAAGTATTAATGAATTTATTGTTCCTGGTGGTCGTTTATATGATCAATGTATGCTTGCATGGCGCATGTTAAATGATATCCCAGGGGTAAGTTGTACTAAACCACAAGGCGCATTGTACTTATTTCCTAAACTTGATCAGCAAAAATTTAATATTCACAATGATCAGAAATTGGTTTTAGATTTTCTATTGCAAGAAAAAGTTCTTTTAGTACAAGGCAGTGGTTTCAACTGGCATAAACCCGATCATGTCAGAATTGTTGCGCTTCCACATACAGGTGAATTACAAGACGCTATCGAACGTTTTGCCAAATTTTTATCAAATTATCAACAATAAAACGAATCAACTCCCAATTTTAGTTGGGAGTTTTCTATCTGCAATGCTTCGTAAAATTTTTTGATTTCATTCAACGAAGATAATAAACACTTTCAGTGTTATGCTTAAATTCATCAATACTGCTCTATTTATGCTAACTAATTAATATGACAATGTTAATTTATTAACCGGCATTCAATTTTAATTATATTTCTACAACTCTACTCATTTTCAGTGCTCTAACACTAAAATCTATTTATATAAAATAATAATTTAGGATGCTTAATATAAAAAACCCCCGATAAACGGGGGAAAGAGCTGAAAGGAGAGGAATAAACAGACCTACTTGTCTATCTTTATGTTTAATGGGAATTACTGATTTACCTCCGTAACACCAAAATCAACTTTACTTGGTAACCCCGGTGATACTCTTACCACTTTTGGATTACGTCCGTTTACTTTGTATTCCTTCGGTAAGCTTCGTGAGTCTAGTTTGATAACGAAGTTTGCACCTCGTTCCCAACGGCCTCCCGATACACCAACTATATGGTAACGTCCATGCGTATCGGTTGTGATAATTTCGCCACGGGTGGTCACTAATTTCACGCCGCCCAGACCATCTTCACCTTCATCCTGTATGCCATTACCGTTTCGGTCGATAAACACTTTTCCGAAGATTAACGCATTGTCAAATAGTGGATCGGCTGTCACCGTTACCGTCGCTTCCGCTATATTCGACGACACTTTACCCGTCAAGGCGTTTAGTGCCATCGCCGTATTGGTATACTCGCCTTGGGTAACGCCCGAGCCCACAACTAACATATAGCTGATCACCACTTCACTGTTAGCCGTTAAATCCAGTGAATCATACATCACCGCTTTAGTGCCTTTGGGATCCGCCACTTTTTTGCCATTTAAACGCGATGAACCTTTCACGAACTTAAATCCTGACGGTAAAATATCTTTTACTTTAATGCGTGATTTGTGTGACGAATTGTTAATCACCTTGATGGTATAAGGGACAATATCACCCACCACGACATTATCCTTCAGTGCCGTTTTTATTACGGTTACATCCGCATTATGTACTCGATAACCCAATATAATATCGTTACTTGTTGCACTAAAGCTGATACTGCCATCATTTAACTTAATCGGCACTGTTTGCATACCACCTGTGCCATTATAAACAATCGATGCTGGCGGTGTAGCAATATCAATTAAGTCATGTTTGACCACTTTACCATTACTATCAGTATATTGTTCAAAATATGGCACTTTTTCATATAATGGATTGCTATTATCTGAGCCAACCACGCCGTCGTGATATTCACCAAACAGTAAACGGATACTATATTTTGAATCATCAACCACATTCGGATCTATCACCAGATTACGGAATATAAATTTACCATCACTGCTTGTCATAAACGACAGTGGTTTACCATCTTTGTTCATCATATGTTTCTGATTATTGTCTAACAGATAAACCTCTGCACCCGATAATCCGGTTAATTCTGACAGACTGACCAGACCTTTACCTTCACGATCTTCTACCAGTTTACCCTCAATAATACCTCCATGGATATAACCAAAGTCCTGATCGGTTAGGTTACCTGTGATATCAATGATTGCCTGATTGACTGTTTTCGGTAAGGTTAAGTAACCTTTGCTGTCATGGTGCGCATCATCCGGGTCAAAGCTTGCTCGTAACGTGCTCGGCACCCCTTCCACTTCAATTTGCCATTTGCCCGGGATCATGCCGCTTAGTTCATAAGCTGTCTCTCCCGCTGCAATTGTTTGTGTTAACTGTAATGCCGGATTGTTGATATTACTCAATTTCACCGTCAAGTCCGCATTAACACTGCTGTCCGTGGAGGCGTTGTACACTCCGTTATCATCACTGTCTAAGTAAATTTTACCTTTAATACTGGTGCTACCTTTCCACGCAAAGCTTACCCCTGTCGCTTTATCTGTTGCTCCCGTAAACTGATAAGTTTCACTCATTTCACTGTCAGTCTTATTGATTACTACCGAGTGACTGATGTCGCTTAACATAAAGCTGCTAACATAATCCGTGCCCGGACGACTTACTTTCACCTGATAATCAACACCCGAGACTAAGTTGTCAAACTGATAGTTACCTAACTCGTGCTCTGCACTACCCGTACTGACCGCTTTAACCTCTTTCACCAGATTATTATCTACATATAATCCTACCGTGTAATCTGTAAATAACGTATCAATTCCGATATCCTGTGCATTGATCACCTCGCCATCATCCGCATTCACGTCTATCACAACCTGACCTTTTATGCTTGCCTGACCTTTCAGACCAAAATCAACATTTGTGATTTTGTTTGCCGAGGATGCTGGCGCAATGTTGACAACGGCACTATCTTTATTGATTGCGGTGATTGCTCCCCCAACTTTTTGTACTACATAACTGAAGTCATAACCTGAATTTGCCGGTGCTTCTACACGTATCGTCCAACGACCTTCTGCTATATTGGCTATCTCATATTCACCGTAACTACCACTGTCGACCGTTAAGGCTAAGCCATGGCTGTTTGTCGCCACAACTTTCACCCCTGATAAGGTGGCTGTGTGATAAGTCTGATGCGTTCCTTGTCCTGAGTAGTCTTTATAAATAGTCCCTTTTAACACATTCTCACTTTTAAAGCCGAATGCTTGTTGCTCGGCAACGTTACCGGCTGAGAATTGGTCATCTTTCGGACTATTGACACTAAACGTCACCTGATTGCTCGCTGCATTTGAATTCGGACTGAACACCAGTCTGTAACCGGAACGCTCAATTGCGTTATCATCAATTTTAAGCACATAATCATGTTGGCTTAAACCTGACACTTCAAACAGGCCGGTTCGATCATCAACCTTAATCTCCTGCTCCACAAATCCTGATTTTGCCGATGTTAACACCAGTTTCGGCGTAATTGGCGTACTTAATGCGCCAAAGGCAATATCATTTGCGCTGTATTTTCCGTCGTTATCGGCATCGATGACCACATAACCTTTAATAACCGCACTGCCGTGATAACCTACTTCAACGCCATTCACCGCTGGATTTTGCTTTGAAAGATTAACCGTTAATGATAAGTCTTTTGCCGTCGCTGCCACCGCTTTATTACCCGTTTGGGTATAACTCAATTGGTAACTACTCCAGTCAGCCACACTTTGCGAATTGTCTGCCGTGATAATCCAATCGCCAAATGATAAGTTATCCACTTCAAAATGACCATTACTGTCAGTAATAGTTTGTCGGGTAAGATTGCCATCCGATCTTTTCAGCGTTAATTTCAGTCCTGTTAAATCTCTATCTACAGCAGTGTTCGTTTGACTGTTATCGACATCAATACTCACATGACCTTTTATCACACTATTATATTTATATGCTGAACTATTAGTTAACTCGTCTTTTGTTAACGAAGTAAACGCATAACTATCACTATTTCCAGGGATGACACGGTTCGCAATTAATTGCGTTCCTTCTGGTGTGCTAACCTTAATTTGATAGTTACCTCCTTTCGGTAATTTTTCAAACTGATAGTAACCTGAATTATCGGTGTTAACCTTTTTAAGTTCAACGTAATCCGTTACACCCGGCGCCTGATAATTAAGGGTTACATTGATGCCCTTAGTCCCTTCGTTATCCTGTCTATCTCCACTTTCATTTTCATCAATCCAGACATCACCACCGATTTTTTGTTTTCCTACCAATAGATAATTATTATTTTGTGAACCATCTTTTGGTAAATTTGCGATCGGAATAATAATATGTTTCGCGTCTTTACCGGCTGAGCTTTGTTTAAACGCATAGTCGGCATTAGTGTCTAATTTAAGTATCACGGAATAGTTAGCATTATCACCAAACATCAAGTTAGAAAATTTGTACTCACCATCCACGGTTTGTTGAGTCATCAATAGCTTACCGGTACCATCTAAACCATCACGTAACTCAACAGTCAATGCTGTTTCGCTATCAAGTAAATGTGCAAACGCATTTAACTGAGTTAAATCGGTATTATTATCGGCATAATCAACATAGATTTTACCTTCGATACCTTTATCACTCGCTTGTTTGTAATAGAAATTATTGTCTTTTATGCCCACATTAGTTAAATCTAAACTAGATAAAGTATCAATTGGTTGAGTGGTACCTTTACTGTTTTTAACTAATGAATAATTATCTGGCGAGGTTACAACATTAATACTATATTTACCGGAAGGTAAGTTATAGAAATGATATTCACCGTTAGCATTTGTATATTGACGAGCGATCTCTGTTCCGCTTGAATCAATTAGACCGATCAATACATTATCAATTGGCAATTCAGGAGATGTGCCGTCAATAATAGTTTTACCCGCAATACCACTATTAATCGCTTGATTACTACCTATACCTGCCGATGGTGAAGTATTTGAACTTCCTGCTAATAAGAAATATTGGTTTTGTACTGTCTTTCCAACATCTTCAAAGTGAATCGGTTTTAAATTGATATTTGTGTTACCCTCTGCATTAGCAATAACACCAAAATCTTTTGTGGGTTCAATTTCAACAATATAATCAGTATTTAAATCAATACCACTAAAGCTATAGTAACCTTTCGCATTCGTTTTTACTTCACGATAAAACGTACGATTGGAACCATCAAATTTATATAATTTGACGTTTATATCTGGTACCGCCATGTCTCCGGTTTTATCAACATTAATTTCTAGTGTGCCATTATTGTTAATATCAACCATTACATGACCGGTGATCGCCGCATCGCCGTTTTTCTTGTAAATAAAATCTAAATTATCACCCGTTACTTTTGGTGTTTTTCCATCAATGGTAATACCCGTTACTGTATTTGAAACACTCTTTAATTCATAACGTTGTTTATCTAAACCCTGTTCAGTAACTTTAACGGTATAAGTATCATTAAATAAATTTTTAAAGTTATATAGACCGGATTTATCGGTTTTAGTTTTTGCATAGAGTTCACCATTACGATATAACTCAACGGTGACACCCGAAATCACAACATCATTTGTGCCCGGAGTAAAAAAACCATCATCGTCATAATCGTAATAAAGTCGACCACTGATCTCAGTATCATTTTTCAGTTTTACTAACCAGTACTGATCTGGTGCTCCCAATAAACCTGAAGGTGCAACTTGCATATATTCCAGATTTGTTTGTACTTTTGTTGGCAGATAAGCGCCTTTTAACTGACCACTGTTACCGACCAATTCAAATTGCGTGGTATCCAAACCAGTTAAACGTAATAACATATTGGTTAGATATAATTTTCCTCGCGTTGAATTCGCGGCAGTATAAGCAAATTCGCCCGTGTATTGTACACTTTTATCGATAAAGTCAACTTGATCCAAAATATCGTCAACATTACCGTTAAAATATCCCGGGTAGATGCGAGGGGTAAAAATACCACTTACGGTTAGCAAACCTTTATTATATTGAATGAGTTCTTCTTTAGTGAGCTCAACTGCTTCATCTTTGTTTTTAGAACCTGTTACATCCAAGTAAAGCTTGCCCGAAATTGCCTCAGTCGTATTTGATGATGAAACTTGAGCTTGCATTAGGAATAGATTATTTTTATCTAAATTATTGGCAAGTGAGCCATCGGCTAATACTTCAAAATCTAATGTCCCTGGTGGTGTTGCCGGGTCCATATCTGCAATATCGATAAAATTATCACCCTGATTGTGAACGATACGATATTTGCCTTGAGGCAATGATTTTAGCTTGATCGTTCGATAGTAATCACCAATATCACCCCATTTTTCATAATCACTTCCATTCCAGAAGTAAATTTGAAAATATCCATCTCCATTCTCAATTGTTTGCTCACCTGCATACTTCATATCACCATTGAGATCATTAACAGGCGCCCCCGAAAATTGTCCTTTTCCTTGCATTAGGAAGTGCTTAGTTAATGGCATATCAAGTTGTTTAAACTGTACTTTATAACTTGGTGCTAACTCTTTATCAGGATTAGTGACAGCCGTTGTCCCTGGATAGATAGTTTTAACGATATAAGTCACATCTCGATTAATACCATCTTGTTGCCCTTGAAAGCTATATTCACCCTTGGCATTCGTTAGTTTTTTCCCAATAAAATTACTTCCGTTTTCAGTACAATCATTGGTACCGTCATCTTCACAAAGTAAAACAATAGCATTCTTTAAAGGTAAGTCATTAGCATTGTACATTTGCTCGGTTTGTATCTCACCATCACCTAACCATGTATCTAAAAATACTGAGCCACGAAGTATGTGTTGATTAATTTTTAATTTATACCAGATGTTAGTATCTGTGTTATATTTGTTACCACCACTCGCATTAACAATAATGCTCGATATCATTTTTCTATTATCATTAGGATCGATACTCGAACCACTATTCTGATCATTATTTTCGAAATCAATATCGCCATTCCTTATATCACTGCCGCCACCATATTCCTGTTTAGCCGTAACACGATACTCTCCATTAGGCAAATTAGTGAAATTGTAATGACCCTTGTCATCTGTTGCGAATTCGGTGATAACTGTCCATTCTCCAAATACTTCACGCTCCAGAGTAACCCGATTTTGTTTAATTGGTATATCTTGATTTGGATTATAAGTACCCAAAGTACCAGAATGACTATTATTTAAATAAACATATCCGGAAATCGTATTGGGTCTTGTTGGTGTAAAATAGATGGTATCTCCCCAAGTTTTAGCCGGTGCAACATTAACCGAATATTCGCCATTATATGATTCGGGATAATCCAAATTATCCTTATCATATTCAACAACAGAATAATAAAACAAACCCGCATGATCGATAGAATAATTTTGTGAGCCTCTTACGCCATAAAAACCCGGCTTTTGATAGCTGACTTCTAATTTATTACCTTGTAAATCGGTTGCTGGAGTCACACCATCTTCTTCAAAAAAGACAATTTTAGTATAAGTACTGGCGGTAATCGCTTCGAGCCCATTAATCGTTGAACTCCAGCTCCATTCCCCATTGGCTGTTTTCAAATAATTGACGACTAATAAATTACCTAAATCTTTACGTATTGGTGAATACCAAAAGTTTTGGTTGGTTTTTTGATCATTAAGTTTAGGTAAAATAATCTCTTTAGCAGCAATGTTAGCTTGCATACCATTACTTAATGTGACTTTACCTTTATGAATACTTTTTGATTTAGAGGAGGTACTGGTTGATTTACCGTCTGTATCATTGACAAAAATATTTTCATTTAAATTTATATTTGATTCCGTGACAACAACTTTATAATCTTTGTTTTTTACTAATCCAACAAACTGATAGGTGCCCAAATTACCGGCTGTTAATTGAGAAGCAATTTTTTCCCAATCGGTTCCATTATGTTGGTAAAGTTCGACAGTGGTATTAATTCCTGTACTACCCAGAGTGGCAAGCGGAATATTATTGCCCGTTTTACCTGAATCTGGACCTGCTTTAATATATTGCTGAGGTCCTAGTACAAACACATTTCCAGATATACCAGCTAACGTTGTATCGTTCGGATCCATTTTTAATAAAAATGTCGGACCACTTGTTTGATTATTTTCGTCTGTTATTTTAACGTTTTGTTCAATTTTACTAATTGGAATATAAGGTGCTTTAACATTGGTTACCTTAATGTCATAACTCGCCACCGCTAAGTCTTTAAAACGATATCGACCATTATCAGTAGTAGTCATTGTTTTTGTACCCAGTACTTTGGTTGTCGTGCCAGGATAAAAAAGCTCGACATTCATATCAATCGCACCGGTATCAAAATCTACTGTATAGATCCCATCACCATTTTGATCGATAGCGACAACACCATCGACACCCCATTCATTACGTGGTTTAACATTAAACACACCTTTTTGGTTTTTACCCGCCATATTAAAACTAATTTTGTCAACGTAGGCGTTTTTGCTATCCGGTAACGTTGCATCCCATAAGGCATATTTGATTTTATTACTTGAATCTGCAATAAAATCTTCTGCATCAACCACCATATCATACTGATGCCCTTTTAAGGTATTTTTAAGTTCGACTGTACCACTATTACTTGTTACAAAAACAGGAGTTTTGGAAGAAGCACTATAAATTAGTCTAACAGGAATATTCTTTGCACCGGCGCCTTTGTCATCTTTTATCACTAAGTTGATATCACCGCCTTGCCCTTTGATAAATAAGTTCTGAGCAGAGGCGCCGGTATCCACTATCAGTTGTACTGAGCGATCAATGGTTTCACCTTCAGTCGTTTTGGCAACAATCTTATATGTCCCCAGGAACGGTGCATCTAATTTATAACTTCCATCTTGGTTGGTTGTTGCATCAGATAATAATTTTTGGTTACTATCATATAATTCAACTTTTAAACCCGTTAACGGCATTTCCGTTTTGCTTGCCGTATTATCATAATCTAAATAGACTTTTCCACCTATATCAAAGCCATACGCAGTTGATAGTGTCACCATCGATATAAACGCTGAGGCTAATAGTTGTTTTATACCCCTTAGCATTCTTTTTTTCACTGTTGCATGATGTGCAGTTCGCATTATCTTTTCTCCTGATATGCGCAAATTCTCTTCTTTTCGTTTTTCTACTTTTCGGTTTGATTTGATTTGCACTGATGAATACATCTGACCTCTATTAACTTTTTGCCAACTGTTCATTAGAAACTCCCTACTACATTGACAAACCAACCATGTGAACGGTAGTTCAGACGCGTTAAGTTGTCATTGTAATCCGTAAAGTTATAACCTATTCCCATCTTGATATTGTCACCGACATTTCGGTAAATACTGGTCACAACCCCGTCTTTATGGTCATCCGCTAGGTTTGTACGTAACGTTCGACCTTCTATCTGGTATTCCCAGTCACCTGTCTTGTAATTGAGGCGAAGTGCATATAAGCTTGCTCCTGATGAGTACCACGTGCTTTCACCTTTATAACGTAAATGCCCTTGTCGGTGCGCCGCTTTAAACGCTGTTTCCCAGTTCGCATTCCACTCATACACACCTTCTAATGACCACACCCAACTTTTTTGGTCATACAGGCTTGAGGTATAGCTTTTGCTATTTGACGATGTTGAATTTGCTATCAGCTGATCATCCGGATCTAAACCATACACATACGTTAGCTTTCCGAATAAATTCAGGTTATTGATAGATAACGGGCGATAAGCAAAGCCTAATGTCGATTCCGTGTAGTTACTCACCACTTCACTGTTGTTATCGTGCTCTCCTAACGTTTTTGCAAAATCAAACTGTGCCATCCAGCTTAGGTTCTCGTTCACGGTCGTTTTTGCCCGGTTGGTCGTTACCCATTGACGGATCCGCTCACTACCTTCATCTATCCGGTATTCCACCCGGTTACGTACCTGAACAGTATCATTTTTATAACCATATCCTACTGCATACACATCCCGGCGGGTTTCATCATTTCCGGTTAAACTGGTATTGCGGTTTCGGTAACGATTATTCACCCGTCCTACCGAGTAAGACCCCTCTATAAATTGTGCTTCCGTCGGTTTATAACTTACCCCATAAACATCAGAAGTGGTTCGGTCAATTTTGGTGGTTTTAAATTGACGCTCTGAGTAAAGCTCCATCTGACTGGTCGCTTTGGTGCGTCCCCCAACAATTGTCGTAATACCCCGCCCCGAGGTCGAGTCCACATCATTTAAGACTTTGGTATATAAACTGGTGCGGTCATTTACATCCCAGCTCCCCTGAACACCACCACCGGCACCCCGATTTGATGCAAATACTTCTGCACCCAAATTGATGCTTTCGGTAATTTGTGAACTGTATCCTAAGGTGGTACGGTTATCATTCGCCACATCGCCCGATTTACCTAACGTCAGCTGCTGAATGATGTAACCTTTGTCCCGTCCGTCAAAAAACGAGCGTTCCAGTTTCGCCGCCACTAAGGTTTCACGGTTAGAAGCATCACCATAATTATGTGTGTTGCGTTGTTGTAACTCTAACGCCGTTTTATATAAGTCACCGAGTGTTGTGTAATATTGAGCACGCGCGATTTTTTCGACATAATTTTCCTTGTCTTTTTCACGACTGTAACCCAGTAAGATACCTTTTTTATCCGTCTCAAAGTCATAACGTAATTCGCCACCCCACTCTTCTAAATCACTGCTACGGGCTTTAGCAAAGGACGAAAAGCCTTTCTGCTGCATCGAATAGTAACCCGTAAAACTTAATGGGATATCCTCACCGGTCAAATCACTGAATTCGATTTTTTGATTAATCTTCCATGCTGCTCCCCGTGTATCACCCGATAACACCGTCTGATTAAATGACAGACCACCATTGCTCGACACAAAAATATCACTCATCCCGGCCTTACTTTTGGCATATTCAAAATGCGTATGTGTTCCCTGCGTCGGTCTGACAATCACATCCAGTCCTTTTAACTCATACGTTTCACCGCTTGCCTGGTCTTCACTGATATATGTCCCGCCAATACGAATATGGTCGTTTAACCAGTGATAAGCCCGACCACCAAACACTTTTTGACCATCAAAGTCAAAACCGTCTGAATAATATTCATATTCCGCAATAATCCACACCGGGTCGCCCCCAACCAGATTACCGCTTTCGATAATTGAGCTACCTGTGCCCCCGTTTGTCGTCATCGGCAGGGCTTTAGTTAACATCACCCGACCCTGAAACTGGTTCACTTCATAATCAACCCCTTCGGTCAGGGTGCTGGTACTCAGTACCCGACCGGTATTACGGTCACGCACTTCTACCGACAGTTTTAAACTCCCTTCGGTTATACGCTGATGTTTTAAAAAGTATAAACTACCACCGGTCGATGCTAATTCATTGTGACTGCCCCGGGTTTCACCATTCGATAAAAACACTGTCGCTAATGTGCGGGTATCACCATACTGGGTCGACTGCTCACTTTCGTGATATAATTTTGCCCCATATAAACTGCGGTTAAAGTTGGCAAACTCATTGCCAGTAATTTGGGAGTTATAGTTACCCCATAACCCGTAACTTTTGCCCTTCTCTAATTTGATATAAAACTTCCCTTCCGTATCCACATCACTTTCCGTGGTCGAATCATCTCCGTATATCGGGTAGTAAGCTTGCGGGTCGATTTCTCGGATAAAACGAGTCGGGTCTTTTTCACCTAAATGTCCAAATGCATTTTTTAATTTCGTTTCAGTCGTGTCCAGATGTGCCGTTAACCGATAATCGTTTTTATTTGCTTTTAAGTAAAAAGCAACCCGACCATCCCAGCTCCCTTTGCCGCTGTAGTGATGACTGTCGGCATCTTCCAGTATCGAACGCCCTTTTCCACTAACATTGTTTTGTGCATACGTCACATCCACGATACCCACATAAAAAATGTCATCTTTCTTTTCAACCACTAACTTTTCCTGTTGCGACTGTTTCTGACCCTGCTCATCCTGCCAGCTTAAATCAAACTGATACTCACCCGGCGATAAAATTATCTCTCGCATCGCTCGACCTTGAGCATCCGCCACTAAAGGCTCACCATTAAGCATCAACCCTTGTTTACCTTTTAAGCCCGTCATTTGAATGACCACTTTACGGTCTTGTGCACTGGTTACTATGCCCTGATGATCTATCCGGCTTTCGCCAAAGCCCGGTATCGTGCTCTCTGATTTTAATTGACCAAATAATAAATGACCTGAGCCCGATTGATTGTCCAGTTTGTTGTAGGAAATAAAATCACTGTTATGGTCCGCTATGCCTTGACCTAATGTCTTAAAAGATGTTGCATAAACACTGTCTTTCAAACCGTCATAACTGGTGGTGGTTAAAATCGCTTTATACTCGCTGTCTGTCGATAACGGCTCACCATTATCGGTTTCACCACGCCATAACACCGCTTCATACGGACTGATTTCTTTAAATCGTAAGATCTTTAATGGTTGTCGGTTATCTAAATCCGATTGACGGTAAATGGTGATTTGATATTCTGCGATTTTGGTTGGGTAGTTAGTGTAAATATAAAGTCCCATTGGTGTCGTAAACAATCCTTGCGACGTCAACTTCACTTTTGGATTATAAATACTTAAATTAAGCTTTTCTTCTGCGTTAAACTCATCCCGAATAATATTTAATTTAGGTATATCTAAACTACCTGCATAAACATTATTGGAGCCAAGTAAAAAAGCAAAACTAATACTCAGGCAAAGTGGATGCCGGGTCCAGTTATGTTTTTTCATTTAGTTTATTTCCTTCCTCTTCTTCTAAGATCGATTATATTTTTTATTTCCGTAATTCAACTCAACATCAAAATTTATCCATAAACCTTAAAAAATGATTGATGACCAATCTTAATTAACCTTTGTTGATAAATAATAAATTAGCTAATCAATCAGTTAAAAAAATTACAAAATGAAATACTTTTATTAAAACTTTTTCATAATATTTACATAATACTATATATTGATCACAATAAACGATCAATATATATTATTCTGATCGCTAATTTCTATATTAATTGTTACTTTAATTAGCTGTTTATAGTTATTAAAAGTAAGATTAAGAGGATAGATTAATTAGAAATAAAAAACCCCCGATAGACGGGGGAAAGACCTGAAAGGATAGGGATAGACAGACTTCCTTGTCCGTCTTTGATGGTAATTACTGATTTACCTCGGTAACACCAAAATCAACTTTACTTGGTAATCCCGGCGATACTCTCACCACTTTTGGATTACGTCCGCTTACTTTGTACTCTTTCGGTAAACTTCGTGGGTCTAATTTGATGACGAAGTTTGCACCTCGTTCCCAACGGCCTCCCGATACACCGACTATATGGTAACGACCATGCGTATCAGTTGTGATGATTTCTCCCCGAGCCGTCACTAACTTCACGCCGCCCAGACCTTCTTCACCTTCATCTTGTACGCCATTACCGTTGCGGTCGACAAACACTTTTCCGAAGATTAATGCATTGTCAAATAATGGGTCCGCTGTCACTGTCACTGTCGCCTGCGCAGTATTCGATACCACTCGACCCAGTTTACTCAGTGCCATCGCCGTATTGGTGTACTCGCCCTGAGTCACGCCTGAGCCCACAACCAACATATAGTTAATAACGAGTTCACCATTGCCTTTTAATTCCAACGAATCATAAGTCATCGCTTTTCCACCTTTCGGGTCGGCTATCTTCTTACCATCTAAACGTGAAGAGCCTTTTACATACTTAAACCCTGCCGGTAAGATGTCTTTTACTTTGATATTCGCTGTTTGTACCGTGTTATTGATCACTTTTATGCTGTAAGGAACAATATCTCCTGTCACAACATTATCTTTTAACGCTGTTTTTATAACCGTTATATCCGCATCCGCTGCCCGATAACCCAACATTAAATCGTTAATCGAGGCCGAATAGGTTGTTAACGTGTTGTCTTTCAAACCGATCGGTAAGGTTTGGGCTCCACCTACTCCGTTATACACGATCGATGACGGTGGTGAGGACAAGTCGATTAACG
>NZ_JAFNNR010000008.1:0-123477 GCF_026536645.1 Gilliamella sp. B3801 | reverse complement strand
AAAGAAGAGATTATCAACGTTTTCCAGATGGTTATGAAGATGCACCCGACAAGAAATTAACACAAGAGCAACTAAACTTATTGGGTAAAATAAATGAGTTAGAAGAGAAGTATAAATTATGGGAAAAAAGCAAAGAAAAAGCGACAAAAATGCTGTGGTGGGATGATGTCGCCAAAGGTTTAGCTAAGCAAAGTCAACAGACGGAACAAAGTGAAGCAGAAACTAAAAAAGAGCAATCAGCAGACACCTCAAGTAAACAAGCAGAAACTTCATCAACGCCTGCCACCTTGAACGAAAGCGGTAGGGTGTGGTTTATTCATCCTTTATCTTTGGTTACATTTACTATGTTGAAAATCACAAATAAAGAAGTTTGCCCTATAGATCCTGCATACAGAAGTCATTTTGTTCTACATTGCACTGATGGAAATATGAGTGAAGAAACTATCAAAGCAAAAACTAATGTAAATAATCCAGAAAAAAAAGTAAGGAGTAAAGCTCATAAATATATTATGCAAAATGGAAATATAATTGAAATATGGCCTTTTACCGAAAAAAATGTATGGGCAACTAAAGCTGAATCTAGGAATAATTTAAAAGGAAGAATGTTCCATGTCGAAATTAATTATAAAAGTCCTGATGTTCCTACGGATAGTCAATATCAAGCTCTAGCTGATTTATATATTGAAGCTTCAGATATTGAAGGATGTTGGCCCATAATAGTACCTCATATTGAAGTTGATAGAGGTATTGCTGATGGTCATGCTGATCCTACTGATTTTGATTATAATAAATTTTACTCTATTTTGAGGAATAGAAACGTACCAATAGATGATATTCCTCATTTTGAACATGATAGATATTGGGGATATAGTAAATCAAAAATTCCATTTGCTGACGATAAATATTCATGGCCCCCAATTTTAAAAGGAAATCCTCACGGTAAATAAGGATACAATATGAAACAATTAATTTTATTATTATTGGTATTACCTAACTTATTATCAGCACAGGAAATATATAAAGATTCGTCTAATCAAGAATATTTATCTTTAGGAAGTACAGAAAATGGTAAGCGAAATTTTTTAAATCTTAAAAATAAAAAGATAGATTGGATAAGCCTGTCAGAATTACAGCAAATGCAACAAATAGATTTATTAACACCACATATTTTTTGGGATAAAGTCAACAAAAACTCTATAGGGTTTCATGCGAGTGGTTATGAACCTTTTTGGAATGCCATAATAAGTAAGAATAAATTGCAATTTATGCTTAATAAAAAAGAAAATGTTACTATTTCTATAGATATAAAATCTTCTGCTTTAACAAATAATTTTGTGACAATTTTCCATTCTGATAAGGGTATATATGGTTTAATTCGTAGTCTTCCTAATGGAACTTTTTGCGAAGCAAATCTTGATGAGCTTACTTCAATATATGAAATTTTTATCGACTTTAAAGGTGAAATATTTGAGGGTTGCGCTCATTTAGATAAATTATGAATAAAGATAATAAAAACTTATTTTGTAGGAAAGATTAGACTACGCCGTCATTTAATTAACTATTCGTATTCCCTGTATACACAGGGATAAAGCAGCATAATGAATGAAATACACATTCTATATCGCTTTATTTATTACTTGCTCATAACATAGAGTTATCGGTAGTGCTCAGTGATAATTTAAGAATTTCGTATCAAGCCATTTTTTAATAAAAAAGCTTTAGTAATATTATAAAAATAGTGACAGTTATGACTTTGTGAACATCCAACGCAAATTAACCAACAGGATTTATATTGGTATTATCACTCTACCACGAGTAATATCACTGATACTTTTTTGTAGCGAAAGCAATTTGTCTTGCGTAATGGCAATATTGACGTTTACCCCAATGGCATCAAAATCTTGATTTTCAATCAGTGCATCCAATTCTTTTAAGCGATTTTCTATAATTGGCCATTCATTATAATAGCAGTGAAATTGCAAAGGTATTCGGGCAATAAGTTCAATCAATTCTGCTTTTTGTAGACAATGACTTGCAGATCCACCATAGGCGCGTATCAAGCCACCTGTGCCAAGTTTGATTCCGCCAAAATAACGAGTTACCACCACCACTACTTGATCACAATCTTGTCCTTCAATCGCTGATAGAATTGGACGCCCTGCGGTGCTGGTTGGTTCGCCATCATCATTAAATCGATACTGTTGACCGATTTTCCATGCCCAACAATTATGGGTTGCGTTAGGATCGCTAATTTGATCGATAAAATCCGTTGCTTGCTGGGCATTAATAACGGGCGCCGCATTGACAATAAAGCGGCTTTTTTTAATTTCTTCTGTCAGTTCGGTCGGATTTGCTAATGTATATGGCATACTAATTCTGGTAAAATCATTTTATTGCCGTTAATAATACTCAGCAGAAAGAAAATGTCTATTAATTTAGAACAATTGAAACTAACCCAGCAGCAATTAGCTGAACAAGTAAACCTAACCGATGATTTTAATTCATCAATCACTTTAATTGGTGGTACCGACGTGGGCTTTGAAGATGAAGGCAAAACCACTCGTGCCGCTATTGTGATTTTAACGTATCCGGATTTTGATGTGGTGGAATATCATGTCGCGCGATTAAAAACCGAGTTTCCTTATATCCCTGGTTATTTATCTTTTCGGGAGTATCCTGCTTTACTTTCTGCTTGGGAGCAGGTCGAACATAAACCTGATTTATTGTTGGTTGATGGTCAAGGCGTTGCGCATCCAAGGCGATTAGGTATTGCCAGTCATCTTGGTTTACTATTGGATATGCCAACCATTGGTGTCGCTAAAAAACGCCTTTGCGGTCATTATAATCCATTACCTAAAGTCGCCGGTCAAGTGACGCCACTCACCGATAAGCAGCAACAGATTGGTTGGGTATTACAAAGCAAGAATAACTGTAATCCGTTATTTATTTCATCGGGTCATCGTATTAGCCAAGCGAGTGCGTTGAAATGGGTCAATTTATGTTTACGTGGTTATCGTTTGCCTGAACCTACACGCTGGGCGGATGCGGTGGCGTCGAATAAACCGTTATTTAAAAAATTTATCCATGCAAAATAAATCACAATCGTTAAAAAAAGGGGGCTTTACGTTTAAGCGCTTTTTTGTTGCGCATGACAAAAGTCCGATGAAAATCACCACTGATAGTTGTTTACTAGGGGCATGGGCTCCGATCTTTTCTTCAACTCATAAGGTGCTTGATATCGGTTGTGGTTGTGGCGTGATTGCGTTAATGCTTGCACAGCGCCTTGAACATCAAGCTTGTCAAATTGATGCAGTTGATATTGATGCGCAAGCGGTCAATCAATGTCAACAAAATTGCCAACAAGCAGGCTTTAAATCTGTATCAACAATACAGGGTGATATTAATCGTTTTCAGGTGAAGAGTGACAATGGTTATGATTTGATTGTGACCAATCCGCCTTATTTTGAGTCGGCCGTGGATTGTCGAACGAACCAAAGGCAATTAGCCCGTTATACAGAAAGTTTAAACTACACACAGCTTATTGATTTAGTCAAACGATTATTAAAGCCAGACGGTCTATTCTGCTTGGTGCTGCCTTATCATTTGGCAGATCAATTTACGCAATTATGCCAATCAAACCATCTATTTTTACAACAAGTATTGCAGGTGAAATACACGGCAGATAAAGAATTTGCTTTATCATTAATGGCGTTTGCTACAAAACCTAATGCGAATGTCATTGAACAACAACTGTGTATGCGTTGTGATGATGGGCAGTATTCGCCTGCTTTTAAAGCGCTATTAGCAGATTTTTATTTGTTCCAAAAAAAGCACCAAGGGTTAGTTAATCCAGTATGACATAAAAATACATAACGGCAATAATGGCTAATATTATGATTGCGATTGCATAGATTTTGTCATGAACATAACTGAAGGCAGATAGGGATCGCTGCTTGCGTGCGTATAAATAAAATAGGAGTCCTATCGCATACAGTATCATTGATAATAATAGGTAAGACATCCCACCAGCATAAATTAACCATACCCCATAAATCGATCCCGCAGCCCCAATAAAAATTAGGTAAGCTTTGCGAGATTTTATGGCTAATTTAAAGACGAAGAGTGCTGATAATAAATAGGGTATCAGTACCATTGAAGTCGATAATTGGATTAAAGTGTTATAGCCCGAATGGTAGAAATGTGCAAGCACAATCAATAGGCTGATCAAGCTTGATGTTAAGTATAATGCATTGGCAGGCGTGCCATTTTTATTTAATTTGCCAAAACAGCGTGCAACGGTATGATTATTGCCTTGTCCGGTTAAAAAAAGCATTTCAGCAGCAAGCATTAACCAGGATAATAATCCACCACTAACCGAAACAATCAGCCCAATATTAATTAATGTTGCTCCCCAACTACCAACTACATGCTCAATGACTAAAGCCATTGAAGGATTTTTCATTGCAGCCAGTTCTTGTTGAGGAACAATACCCAGCGACAGAACAGACACACAGATGAGCAATAAGCTAGTAATAGCAAAACCAAAAAAAGTTGCCCGACTTATGCTTAAAATGTTTTTGGCTCGTGAAGCATAAACAGTTGCGCTTTCGATACCTAAGTAAACCCATACGGTATAAAGCATAGTATGCTTTATTTGATCCACGATTGAGCCAAGTTGTGGCGTTCCCCAAAAGTCAATTTTGAATGTTGAAACCTTGAAAGCAAGAATAATGCAGACAATAAACAGACCAATCGGGACAATTTTTGCTAATGTGACTAAGCAATTTAATAAGAAAGCATGATAAATCCCTTTTAGAACAAGGGCATTAACCAGCCATAAAAAGATGAGTCCGCCTATGACTGCTGGCAAGGTTGTGCCATTACCAAAATAACTAAAACAATCAAATGATCCTAACGCGCTAAATAGGATAACTAAATAACTGGCACACGACATCCATGCAGATATCCAGTATCCCCAAGCTGCGTTGAATCCTATATAATCACCAAAGCCTTCACGGACATAACCATATAAACCATCATTAATCTTATAAAAACGAATCGAAAGATACTGAAATATCCGTGTCAGCATTAACATGCCAAAAAGCGTTATGATCCAAGCAATTAAAATAGCGCCGGCACCAGACGCTTCAGCCATGTTTTGCGGTAAACTAAAAATACCACTTCCAACAATACTGCCAACCACAAGTAAGGTTAAAGGGAGTATGCCTAGTTTTGTACGGGTAGGTGTATTCATAATTTTGTCTTATTTTGTGTTTTATTCGGCTTTGGCAGCGTTTAATTAAAATCGTAATGACATGCAGCTAACACCACCATCGACTTTGCGATATTCTGATGTATCCACCTCAATCACTTGATAACCTAAAGCTTCGATCTTAGCTTTAGTGATTGGATAACCAGCAGGCATGATGACCCGATCATTAACCCAAATACAGTTAGCGGCATAGCTTTCTTGTTCAGGAATTTCAATAATGTTCAGATGTTGAAATTCGGGTTTGGTAATAAATTCGCCGGCGGCTAATAAATTGTTGTTTTCCAGATAAGCCAATCCTGTTTTTAGGTGTAGAACTTTTTCAAGCGTGACCACCGAACCGGTTAAGCCATATTTTTGTAATATAGCAATCATTTGATTAGCACCTTCTTGATTAGTACGTGCCGATAATCCGATATAGTAGTGATCTTCCACCATCATAATATCACCAGCTTCAACCGTGCCCGGTGCAGTAATTTTTTCAACTTTCTTGGGGTAAAATCGTTCAATGGTATCGATGATGATTTCAGTCTCGTTACGTCTACTTTCTGCCCCTGGTCTAGTAATAATGGCACAGTGTGGCGTACACAGAGCAACATCTTCAACAAAGACCGAATCAGGAAAACGTTCATCGGCGGGTAATAGGGTGATATCAACATCACATTGCTGTAGTGCTCGGATATAGTTGTTGTGTTGGTCTAAGGCTTTTTGATAATCAGGCTTGCCTAAATTTGCTGAAGTTAATCCATGAATTAGAGATTTGGCAGGTGTTCTGGCAATGATATGGCTAAATTTTTTCATGTTTGATTTATTTCCTATTTAATAATTATGCGATATTTTTGAATAATAATTCACATTAAAATGTAAATCAAGCATTAAGTTGATTTTTTATTCACTTTTTGATGGCTTCTTTTTTAGGCATGTGGTCAATTTAAATTGAGTATTATTGCGTAGCGTTAGTTGTGGTAGTTGGCGATCAGTATTGAATAAAAACAGAGTTGATATACAACATGGACAAAAAGTGAAGGGAGGAGTTAACTCTTAGCATGAGTAGGGCGACAACATCGCCCCAGTAGACTAAGATTATTCACCGGCAAAATCAACGAGGGTAAAACAGTTAATACCCAGATCGGTTAATTTTGTTTTACCATGCAGATCCGGTAAATTAATAACAAATGCGGCATCTTCTGCTATACCACCTGCTTTTTGAATTAATTTAGCAGTTGCAGCAACCGTTCCACCTGTTGCAAGTAAATCATCAATAATCAGCACACGTTCATTCGGTTTAATTGCATCTGAATGGATTTCAAGTGTATCGGTTCCGTATTCAAGTTGATACTCTTCTTTAAATACGTGACGTGGTAACTTATTGGGTTTTCGAACTGGCACAAAACCAACGCCTAACGCTAATGCAATTGGTGCTGCAAAAATAAAACCACGCGCTTCAGTACCGACAACTTTATCAATTTTTTTATCTCGATAGTGATCGATTAACAATTCGACCGAAGTTCTAAATGCGACAGGATCTTCAAGCAGACTGGTAATATCACGAAATAAAATTCCTTGCTTAGGATAGTCTGGAATGGTGATAATGCTGTTTTTGATAAGCGCAAGTTTTTCTTGTATCTGAGTCATATTAAATGTTCTCTAAATATTCTCTTTTTAAGAATGGCTAATTTTGTATTATATACCTTCGTTCTTTGTGCTTGCAATAAACAAACCGTAACAATGCAGTAAAAGCGGTCGATTGTTCACAATTTGATTGATACATGTTGAAAGTCGGGATGAAATGATTCCTTTTTAAATAAAAAATTTAATTGGCGTTTTCCTGTCCTAAAACGGTATTTTTTACAACTTTTTACAATTAAATACAACTATCTGACAGTTTGATTGGTCAAATCAATATAATGACATAAACTTTTTATATAAGGAAAAACAATGAAATTAATTAAAACAGTCCTATTAGCAGGGCTTTCAATATTAAGTTTATGCAGTCATGCTCAAGTCAATAAGCAAATTGAAATTCGCTCGGAACTTGCATCGCCAATTGTTATGCAAAATTCCCAAGAGAAGAATTATTTAAAAATTTCGTTAACCGGTCATGAATTTGATTCAGCAAAACGGGTTCCTATTAATTTGGCAATAGTAATTGATCGCTCCGGCTCGATGCAAGGTGATCGTATTGTTAAAGCAAAAGAGGCGGCTATCTTTGCTATTAACATGCTTAATGAGAATGATACTTTATCTGTCGTTGCTTATGATAATGATGCAAAGGTGATTATTCCTTCAACCAAAGTTAACAATAAACAAAAATTGATTAGTTTAATAAAAGAAAATATTGTTGCAGATGGTGGTACAGCGTTATTTGCCGGATTAAGTAAAGGTATCCATCAAGTTGAAAAACAGTTGTCTAAAGATAATGTGAATCGCATTATTTTATTATCGGACGGGCAGGCGAATATTGGTCCGACATCCGTTCAAGAACTTTCTGAACTTGCCATTATTGCCGCCAAAAAGAATATTTCTGTCAGTACTTTTGGTATCGGTGAGGATTATAATGAATTATTGATGTCATCGATTGCCAGTTATAGTGATGGTAATCATGTATTTGTTAATGATTCTTTAGATCTTGAAAATGTATTTGTCCGTGAGTTCAAAGATGTAATGTCAACGGTTGCCCAACATGTTAAGATCAATATCTATTTAAAAGATGGGGTAAAACCGGTTCGTTTATTAGGTAGAGATGGCATAATCAAAGGTAATCAAGTAACGGTAACAATGAATCAAATTTATTCTAATCAAGAAAAGTATATTTTGTTAGAGGTTGAGCAACCACAAGGTAAAGTTGGCGAAGAAAAAACAATAGCGGAAATTGATTTAGTGTATGATGATTTGTTAGATAAGAAAACTCAAAAAGAAAAACAATCAGTAAAACTTGCTTATACCGATAATCTGGAAGCCGTAAAAAAAGCATTGCGCCAAGATGTCGTTACTGAGATTGAAATACAAGAAGTAAATGAAAATAGCGTTAAAGCATTAGAACTCTATAATAAAGGCGATCGAAAAGCTGCGCAGAGAATTCTAGAGGATAACAGTTATAGGCTTGAAGCAGTTGCTAATATGTATCCAGAATATGCGAATAGAGTGAAAGATGATATGAAATGGAATAAAAAAATGGCAGCAGATGCAGTTAATGAAAGTGGAAATGGCAAAATTTATAGTAAAGAAATGGCAGAAAAGCAACAAAATACTAAACTGGGTGTGATTAAAAAATAACGAAAGTATGAAACAATTAGCAGCGATTCTCTCTTGTATAATATTTGTAATGGCTCTTAGCTATCTTGGTTGGCGTAGTATTGAACATGAAGTTTTAATGCGTCAACATCAGCAAAGATCGTTAGCACAAAGCCGATTGGAGAATATAAAATCATCGATTGAATCGCTGTTAAATCAGCGTTCCGTTTATTTGATTAGCTTAATTCAACTTTTGGAAAAGGGCGCCGGTACGTTTGATAATCTGTTACAATCGCAATCAGATATTAAAAATGCTTTCGAAATTCGCCATAATAACATTGTTTATATCAGTAATAGTAACGATCTGCAATGGGTTAAATTTGTTGAGTCGATTAAGTATGATAATGCAATTTTAATCAACCCCAATTCGTCGAATGAATTATCTCTGCCAACCTCGGGTTGGTATCAGTCTTATGATCATCTGATTTTTTGGTCTAAAAAGGGTAACATTATCAAGGGATTTGAGCTATCAACGATTAAATTTGCGTTAGATATTATTCGGTTATTTGAAGATCAATCTATCGATGATAATTTCAGTCTCTATGAGGGTTCAAAACAAATCTATGTTCATGGTCACTCTACAATCAATGACATTAATGTGATGCTTGACTATCCACTACAGAATTGGCAATTAACTTATTATTATTTATCACCAAACTTTGTTACCTTTTATTGGTTAGGTGGTGGAATATTATTTTTGTTTATTGTGTTAGTTATTGGTATCGTTTGTTATGTTTATCGAGAATATACACGAGCGATTCGTTTAGCTAAACAACAAGTTAGCTTTGTTGGGCAAGTTTCACATGAGTTTAAAACGCCATTAACTAATATCACACTTTATTCAGAAATGTTAAAAGAACGGTTAATCGATGAACCTTTTCCTGTACCTGAATATTTGGATGTGATCACCAGTGAAAGTCAGCGATTAACTCGCTTAGTGCAAAATGTACTTAATTTAAGTAAGCCAGCTAAACAGAATTTTAAAGCCGTTAATTTAACGTTGCTCATTGAGCGAGTTTTTCAAACTTTCAATCCCGTTCTTAAAACAAAATCATTGCAACTGAATTTGATTTTAAATTCGAATAAAAATCACACTATCTTTACCGATGAAGATAGTGTGATGCAAATCATAAGTAATTTTTTAAGCAATGCTGAAAAATATGCCGTAAATGGCAAAAATGTTGATTTATCACTGACGACTAATGATAAACAGACTATTATCACCGTGCGGGATTATGGTCGTGGTATCCCTAAGCATCTATTAAAGAAAATTTTTAAACCCTTTTATCGGATAAATTCATCCATTACCGAAGGCGTTTCGGGAACAGGAATTGGGCTTACTATTGCCAACCAATTAGCGCAGCAATTGCAGGGTACTATCAAGGTAACCAATGAAAATCCGGGTACTGCGTTTTCATTAATTTTAACGGAGCATGTGCATGAAGATTTTAATCGCTGAGGATGATCATAACATTCGTAAAGGAATGTCGGATCTTTTACAACAAGAAGGTTATACCATCCTTCAAGCTGAAAATGGGAAAACTGCGCTTAAATTGTTTAAACAGGATAAACCTGATTTTATCATTTTAGATATTATGATGCCCGAAATGGATGGGTATTGTGTTTGTCGTGAGATTCGAAAATTAGATGATGATATACCGATTCTTTTTTTATCCGCTAAAGATGAAGAAATCGATCGCGTTATTGGTTTAGAGCTTGGCGCTGATGACTATATGAGTAAACCTTTTGGCATTCATGAACTTCGAGCAAGAATCAAAGCTATTGCTAAACGTTATTTAAAATTAAAACATGCTAACCATATAAACGATGAATTTTTTTATTTTGGTGATTTGACGGTTTATCCAATCGAGTTATGTGCAAAACGTAATCAACAAGTAATCGAGCTTTCACTTCGAGAAATCAAAATTATATCTTGCCTGTATCAACATCAAAATCAAGTTGTGACAAGGGATATGCTTTTTGATTATGTATGGGGATATGATTATTCACCAAATAGTCGAACACTTGATCAGCATATCTCTAAATTACGTAAACAAATTGAACTCGATCCATTGAATCCTGTTTTAATTAAAACCATTCATGGCTTCGGTTATCGACATTAAAATCGGGTGATTTATTAAATCGTTCTGCCTGAATTGAAATTTAAAAGCGATGTAATTGTTGTTTTATCAAAGCTTGAAAAGAGGTATTATTAACGCTAAATGTATTTATTGTGATAACTAAACGAATTTATGCAAATTAGCCCATTATTAGAATCACTCATGGAAGCATTACGTTGCTTACCTGGCGTTGGTCCCAAATCTGCACAACGGATGGCTTTCCATTTATTACAGCGTAATCGACAAGGCGGTATTAAATTGGCTCACGTACTTCATGAAGCGATGATTAATATCGGTCATTGCCAAGAGTGCCGAACTTTTACTGAACAATCCATTTGTACCATTTGTGCCAATGCTCGTCGTCAAAGTAGCGGTCAACTCTGTGTTGTTGAAACCCCAGCAGATATCGTTGCTATTGAACAAACCGGTCAATACAGTGGTCGTTATTTTGTATTGTTAGGTCATCTTTCTCCTTTAGATGGTATTGGTCCAACTGATATTGGTCTTGATCTATTAAAGCACAAACTATCTTCAGAAACGATCAGTGAGGTTATTTTAGCGACGAACCCAACAGTTGAAGGGGATGCAACCGCCAACTATATTGCTCAAATGTGTGCAGAGTTTGATGTAACGGCAACCCGTATCGCTCATGGCGTGCCAGTTGGTGGAGAACTTGAAATGGTAGACGGTACAACGTTATCGCACTCGTTTGTTGGTCGTCAAAAAATTGAATGGTAAATCGGTTGTAGATTAAGCATCAGTATTTTCTAATTAGTTACCAAATCATTCGTTAAATTAGCCAAAATCGAATGATGTAAAAGGGTGTAGGAATAGTTATTTGAAGATAGAAAGAGGAATAAAATGAAGTATAAAGCCGTTGCCTTTGATATGGATGGTACTTTACTTGCCAGTAATCGTCTAATTTTACCTGAGACAGTTGCGATGATTGAAAAAATCAGTGCCAAAGGTGTTAAAGTTATTTTAGTTTCTGGTCGTCACCATTCTGTTATTTATCCGTATTATTATCAACTTAAATTATCAACACCTGCAATTTGTTGTAATGGATCTTACCTGTATGATTTTGAAAAACAGCAATCATTTGCCGGTAAACCCATGACAAAAGAGCAAGCAAAAACATTGCTTAATTTGGTCAATCAATATGGTATTCATACGCTTATTTACACTGACCAAATGATGACTTATGAAGTGCTCGATGATCATTTAGAAGGTTTTTTTAAATGGGTAAATTCGTTGCCTTCATTTTTACAACCTGAGATTAAAAAAGTAGATAGCTTTGATAAGGTAATTGACGAAGCAGGAGCGGTTTACAAATTTGCCACAAGTAGTCATGATCTGCCTGCATTACGACAATTTTCGGATGCTGTTGAAGCACTTAATCAATTTTCATGCGAATGGTCTTGGTCGAATCGCGCTGATGTCGCCGTGAAGGGCAATACAAAAGGAAATGGTTTAATGCATTGGGCTAATCACGAAAATATCGATCTTAGTGAAATCGTCGCATTTGGTGATAGCTATAATGATATTTCAATGTTGACATTGGCGGGGCTGGGTATTGCGATGGGCAACGCAGATGATGAAGTGAAAGCCAAAGCCGACCATGTTATTGGTGACAATAACAGTACCAGTATTGCGAGTGAACTTGAAAAACTGTTTTTATAGTATTTGTTAAATAATGTTCGAAATTCTTTATCAAGATGATGCTTTAATTGCGATTAACAAGCCATCCGGTTGGCTTGTGCATCGCAGTTGGTTAGATAAACATGAAACAACGGTTGTCATGCAAACTTTGCGGGATCAGATTGGGCAACATGTGTTTCCTATTCATCGCTTAGATCGTCCTACATCTGGGGTATTATTGTTTGCTTTATCTAGTGAAACCGCTCGTTTAATGTCACAACAGTTTGCAACTAAACAGATTGAAAAAACGTATCATGCAATTGTTCGGGGTTATGTAGAAGGTGAGGCGATAATTGATTATCCTTTAGTTGAAGAGCTGGATAAAATTGCCGATAAGTTCTCGACACCGAATAAACCCGCACAAGATGCAATTACTTTTTATCGGGGTATCAGTAAGATCGAAGTACCGATTAAAGTTGGTAAATTTGATACAGCAAGATTTAGTTTTGTGGAATTAACCCCTCAAACCGGTCGAAAACATCAATTACGCCGCCACATGAAACATATATTTCATCCTATTTTAGGTGATAGTAAACATGGCGATCTTCATCAAAATCGAGCTTTTACTGCTTACTTTGGTATTAAAAGACTAATGTTACATGCAAGTTCGCTTAATATTATTCACCCACTAACGCAGTGTCCAATCACGATTAAAGCTGATTTAGATAATAACTGGCTATCTATTTTGAAAAATTTTGAATTGATTTAATCAATTCATTTTATCTTTTTATTAAATAATTTGGCGTTATTTTAGTGCAAGTAGCTTTAATTTCTATTAATAATACAAATGAATAGGGTCATTAAGTCCATTTAAAAAACGGAGTAAATAAAGTATTAAAATGTAATTTAATATAACGATTTTGTTTTTGATTACTTAAGAATAATTAATAAAATTTTACTTATTTCTTTTCAATTAAAATATTACATAGTATGATTTTGTACCTTTTCAAGTTTGTAAATCGATTTATGCTACCTTGAAAAGGAATTCGAATAGATTTATGTCGTTAATATTCTGTTAATGGGAAAAAAAAATGAAATTAGTTGTAAAATTTTTTGGTATTTTTATGTTATCGCTTATGGTTTTTGCCTGTACCAATAATGATTCTCCAGAAGCCGTTGGAGAAAAATTTACAAAAGCTGGTTATAGCGTTGATATGGATACCTTTATGGATTTATTGTATATTTCTGATGATATGCAAAAAGATGGTGTTGATGTAAAAATACTATTAAAAAGTAAATTTAAGAGTGTTTTAGATGAATCTGCAAAAATGGCAAAAAACCATGGCGGAATTGATAAAATCGTTAGTTCACCTGCTGAATATAATACCGATAAAACAAAAGCTCAAGTTGAAGTCACTGTTTCATTTAAAGATGGTGCTCAAAAGAAATCTAGTTTAGATTTGATAAAGATTGATGGTAAATGGCTTGTCAATATGAAATAAATCATAAGAATAGTATTTAATAACGAAAATAAAAAAGGGTAAATCAATGGTTACCCTTTTTCAATTATGATTAACTAATTTTTAAATTGTCATGAAATTTTGCCATTATGTCTTTATTGTTATACTGTTTTGTTCTAATTTAGTGACAAAAACGGTATCAGCTGATTCTTTAGATGCTCAATCTAACTTTATTCCACTTATAAAAGTAGGGGATTGGATTTTTCGCAAAGGTGTTCAAATTGATAGCTTGGTGATTAATCAATTAGGCGGGGGTGATTTTTCTCATATTGGTTTTATTATTGCAACTGAGCCAGAAGTTAGAGTAATTCATGCAACAACGGGCGATAATGAAAATCTACCAAATCAAGTTATTATTTCAACAATTGACGAATTTACTACGCCTTCACTTGCGCAGAAGTATGCGATAGCAAGACCCCATTTTTTATCTGATCAACAACAACAATTGATAGTTGCAGAACTATTAACTAAACAAGGTGCTCCGTTTGTACTAGCTAGTCGTGATGAAGATCATTTATATTGCACTACATTGCTTTATGACGCCATTGTCAAAATCTATCCACAGTTTAATTTAGAATGGAAGTATGCTAACTTTCCTTTATTCAATGGCATTTACTTATTTCCGAGTGCCTTCGCAGACTATGAGGGTATCACATGGATCTATCACTATTCTGAAAATTAATCAGATAGACAAAGCTTGTAAAAACCGTTCTGATAAATCATGGTTATTAGCTTTATTAATTTAAGTACTGACATCAGTCGTTATCAACCACCTTTTTAGTAAATCCGTAAGCAGGTAAATACCATTTTTAAAACACAATAGACTAGATGATTTTTGCTGATTACTAAATTTTATTTTTTTATATTTATATCTATTATGTGTTGAAATTTGGGTGAATAATTATCGAAAAGGGCAGTAAGATTAAATAACTTTTGTGACTGCTGTAATTATAAACTATTTATTCTTGACGTATAAACATGCCAATGCTAATATTTGCCACCTATTCAGTTAGACCTCAACGGCGCGTTGGCAGAGTGGCCATGCTGCGGATTGCAAATCCGTCTACCTCAGTTCGATTCTGGGACGCGCCTCCATTAAATTTTTAATCAACTCATATTCTAAATTTCAAACTTAATCTTACGCTATTTTCATTAATTTTTGTTTAAACTGATTGCTATATTGCTCAAAAAAGAGTACAAATAATAGTCAAATATAGGTATCCTTGATTTGACTACTATGAGCTACTTTAATTATCATGCAAAAGCAAAAAAATTAATCAAAGATGGTTTTCTTCTGGGCTATGAGTTTGTGGATAATTGGAATGGAATTAAACCTGCTTTGGTGCTGTATTTTGTGAACGAAAAGCCTATGCCAATCAGAGAGTATCGTTGGGAAGAGTATTTCCCTCTTATTAATAAAGAAATCTAAAAGATGAATAGTTAAACAAAGTGAAAACCATTCATTTACTGGTTTACGATATATGTTATATTCTTATCGTTGTTCCATTCATTAAAGAATTAGTTATTTGAACAATTTGATTTGATTTTAATCATCATTTTTGATGAAAATCGTATTAAGTCCTATCAAGTTAGGATTTGTTAAGTTCATCTTTAAATAAATTTGCCAAGCTCTAGCCTAAAGCGTAAAATGCCCACCTATTTTGCTTAACCTATTACTGCTGAGTAATACTGACTTGAAATCAGAGGCATTTTTTAATGACAAATTTATACCCAAAACCTGAGTTACTTTCGCCTGCCGGTTCTCTTAAAAATATGCGTTATGCGTTTGCTTATGGTGCAGATGCGGTTTACGCCGGTCAACCTCGTTATAGTTTGCGTGTTCGCAATAATGAATTTAATCATGAAAATTTAGCTATCGGCATTAACGAAGCCCACGCACAGGGCAAAAAGTTTTATGTGGTGGTGAATATTGCACCTCATAATTCGAAACTTAAAACGTTTATTCGTGATCTTGAACCTATTGTCAATATGAAACCCGATGCCTTCATTATGTCTGATCCGGGTTTAATTATGCTTGTTCGTGAGCATTTTCCGGAAATGGAAATTCATTTATCGGTACAATCCAATGCTGTTAACTGGGCAACCGTTAAATTTTGGCATCAAATGGGATTAACACGTGTTGTGTTGTCTCGAGAGCTGTCTCTTGATGAGATTGCCGAAATACGTGAAAAAGTTCCTGAGATGGAATTAGAAGTGTTTATCCATGGTGCACTTTGTATGGCATATTCTGGGCGTTGTCTGTTGTCTGGTTATATTAATAAACGAGATTCTAACCAAGGTACATGTACTAACGCATGCCGTTGGGAATACAAAGTTGCCGAAGGAAAAGAAGATGAAGTAGGGCAGATTGTTCATAAATGTGAACCAATACCGGTACAACAAGTTGAACCTACACTTGGCATTGGTCAAACAACAAATAAAGTATTTATGTTAGAAGAATCTGGTCGACCGGGTGAATACATGCAAGCATTCGAAGATGAGCATGGAACTTATATCATGAATTCTAAAGATTTAAGAGCGGTAGAACTAGTAGAAGATTTGACTAAAATAGGTGTCCATTCATTGAAAATTGAAGGGCGTACCAAGTCCTTTTATTACTGTGCAAGAACGGCACAAGTGTATCGTCAAGCGATAGATGCTGCAAGCGAAGGTAAGCCATTTGATCCTCGTTTGTTGGCTGAACTTGATTCTTTAGCGCATCGCGGTTATACCGAAGGCTTTTTGCGTCGTCATAAGCATGAAGATATGCAAAATTATGTTCACAGTCATTCGGTATCCGACAGACAACAGTTTGTGGGGGAATTTAGTGGTGAACGTCTAAATGGTTTAGCAGAAATTATTGTTAAGAATAAGTTTTCAGTGGGTGATAGTGTTGAGATGATGACACCAAAAGGTAACATGACTTTTACTATTGAACGTATGGAGAATAAAAAAGGGCAACCAGTGCCAGCGGGATTAGGTGATGGACATATTGTTTATATTCCAATCCCAGAAGAAATCGACTTAGATTATGCATTATTAATGCGTAATTTTGACTAAATATTGAAGTATCAACTGTCAGGTGTTACTGAACAGTTGATACAGATTTTATTGACGAATTAAATCATCCCCAATACCTATCCATTTATAGGTTGTTAGTGCTTCAAGTCCCATAGGGCCTCTGGCATGTAATTTTTGAGTACTTACAGCCACTTCAGCGCCTAAGCCAAATTGTCCACCGTCGGTAAAACGTGTCGAGGCGTTGACATATACCGCTGCTGCATCGACTTGATTAACAAATTGTTCCGCATGTATTAGGTTACGGGTTAAGATTGATTCTGAATGACCACTTCCATATTCTCGTATATGTTCTATTGCATTTTCGAGGGAATCGACGATAACAACATTAAGGTCTTTTGATAGCCATTCTTGACGTAACTCTTCATCGTTTATCGGATACACATTAGCTTTATTTGAGTTTAACATTTCAATTGTGCGCTTATCTGCATGTAAGGTAACCTCATTATCCGTCATTATTTGACTTAATATCGGCATAAACATTGGTGCAATTTTATGATGAACTAATAATGTTTCCAGCGTATTACAAGTACTAGGCCGCTGTGTTTTGGCATTAATAATAATGGCTAAAGCTTTATCAAAATCAGCACTTTCATCAACAAAAATATGACAAACACCAATTCCACCTGTAATGAAAGGTATAGTAGATTGTTCACGGCATAACTGATGGAGTGCCATGCCACCTCTTGGAATAATCATATCAATATACTTGTCGAGTTTAAGTAATTCGTTAATATATTTTCGGTCAGGATTGTCAATATATTGTATGGCAGTTTGTGGTAATCCAACTTGTGATAAGGCTTGTTGGATAACAGAAATAATCGCCATATTAGTCTTGAGCGTTTCTTTGCCTCCTCTGAGTATCGCCGCATTACCTGTTTTTAAGCAAAGCGAGGTGATATCAATGGTTACATTTGGACGAGCTTCATAAATAACACCAATTACACCTAATGGCACTCTGTGACGTTGTAACTTTAAACCACTGTCTAACGTTGACCCATCAATAATTTCACCTATAGGATCCTTCAATGTGATAACTTTACGAACATCATTTGCAATCGATGATAATCGCTCAGGGGTTAGCAGTAGACGATCAACAATAGCATCACTTAAGCCTTGTTCTTTTGCTAATTTTATATCGTGCGCATTAGCTGTTAGAATCAGGGTACTTTGTGCTTCTAATAAATCGGCAATGACCGTAAGTACTTTATTTTTCGCAGCAGTAGGGCATTGTGCTAATTGGTATGCAGCTTGTTTTGCTGCTTTTCCGATTTGGTTTAACATGATGAGACCTTTTTAGATTTTTTAATTCTTAATATTGGTTAAACGCAAAATATACGTTTAAAGCATTATGCTGATTTTCTGCCTTATTATTGGTATTTATGAATTCAAATCAATTGATTTTATCTTAATTATTAAGCCTAATATTTATTAGTGTATTGTATTTGAATAAGATTGCTAATAAATTATGATTTAATAATCATATCATTTCGATGAACGGCAACTGAACCATATTCATAGCCAATAATTTGGCTAATTTCCAATGAGTGATGTCCTGCTATTTGTTGTAGTGCATCGCTATTATAACGACTGACTCCTCGGGCAATGGATTTGCCTGATTTATCGCATATATCAACCACTTCACCACGTGAAAAGGTTTGTGCAACTTTTATAATTCCTTTAGGTAAAAGGGAGCTTCCATTATTTAAAATTGCATTAACTGCACCATCATCCAATATAAGTTTTCCTGCTATCGGTGCACCAAATATCCAATGTTTACGATGTTCTAATGGTATTTTTTGAGCAAGAAAACGGGTGCCAACCGATTTATTATTCATGATATCGATAATTACATTGGATCTGTTTCCTGCCGCTATCACAACTTCGATACCGGCACTTCCTGCGACTTCGGCAGCTTGTATTTTTGTGCTCATTCCACCGGTACCTAACCCTGAAACACTATCGCCTGCGATACTACGCAAATGATCGTCGATCTGTTCGATTTCTGAAATTAATTTAGCGTTTTTATCTGATCTAGGATCGGCAGTATATAAACCTTCGATATCAGTTAATAAAATAAGTTTATCAGCTTCTGCTAAAATAGCCGCAAGTGCAGATAAATTATCATTATCGCCAACTTTAATTTCCGCTGTTGCTACCGCATCATTTTCATTGATAACGGGTACAATTTGGTTATCCAACATTGCTTTTAACACATCTTGAGCATTTAGGAATCTTTCACGATCTTCTAAATCTGCACGTGTTAATAGCATTTGACCAATGTAAATTTTATAAATAGAAAACAGTTGTTCCCAAAGTTGAATGAGTTTACTTTGACCAACAGAAGCAAGTAATTGTTTTGATGCAACCGTATTAGGTAGGTTAGGGTAGTTTAAATACTCTCGTCCGGCAGCAATCGCACCTGACGTTACAATAATAACTTTATGACCTTCTTGATGTAAGATTGCACATTGTCGTATTAATTCTACTATCCGTGCACGATCTAGCTGTTTTGTCCCACTTGTTAATACGCTTGTACCCAATTTAACCACGACAACTTGCTGTTTTATGTTAGTCATAACAATACTCATTTTATACTGGTATTACAAAATAGACTTCATCCATGTTACTGATTGTGTAAGTGCTTGATGTAAACTTTTTTGTAATGGTGTTTTTGGAATAGTGATAATTTTATTTTGCTTGGCTGAATGAATAAGTTTTGCTTCAGTTAAGGTACTAAGCTTATCATTTTCGAAAATAATATTCATCACAGGAACTGGGCAAGCTCGAGTTAAAAGACCCTGATTTTTTAGTGAGAAATAATTTAATTCGGCGGCTAATTGTTGGTTGGATATTAGCGGTAATCCCAAACGGCTAGCTAGCATATCTTTGTAGCTATTAGGTAGATTCTTTTGTAGTTCTTTATCAGTGAAAATTTGATGAACAAAAGGTGTAAAATTAAATAATCCTTTTATTTTATTTGGCATCAAATAGGTTAATCGTGTTGCAATATGCGAACCAAAACGAAAACCTGCCACAATTAAACGATTATTATCCACCCAAGGCACGGTAGAAAGTTGCTCAATAATGGCTTGATGAATCTGACTACTATTTTGAGTTAAAGTGAAGTTACGACTGTATCCAACACTGGGTAAATCCACAGTTAACATCGCAATGCCTTGCGGTGCTAAATATTCACTAAAATATCGATAAAAATCAATTTGCAAATTACCAAGTGCATTACAGATCACAACGACAGGGCAAGTACCTTCAGTTTTAGGTAAATGAAGTAGCGTTTTGACATTCCGATCTTCAACTTTGAATTCAAGTTCTTTAATCTTATAAGGGGAATAATTGAGTGCTTTTGTATAAGCTTGATATGCACATGTTTGGGCATACATCGCTAACTCGTCATTTTTAAAATGAGGATAGCTTGCAATACTTGCATATTCGCTTGCAATCAAATAATAAGTATTTAGATTTTTTTTATCGTCTTCGCTTAAATTGGTGGGATCGATAGCATCGGCTTTTGCTGACCATTCAGCAGCTTGATTCAAAAATTCGTAAATCCAATTACCAGGTTGATAACTAATAACTGAATCTAACCATTTATCATTGGTGTGTTTTTTAGTTGAAGCAGCAATTCGTGATAAAACTGCTTCAACTTCAAGCTTTGGCAAACCACGCCAAAACCACAAAATAGGATTGATAATTCTATACCATCTTGAATCTAGGTCGCCGTCTAACGGACTAATACTACTACCGTCACTGTAATCAATACGATTAATAAGCCCCGAAGTTTCTGGATAATCATATTGCTGTTTAAATATCTGTTCTGATAGATTTTTAGTCGCTGACATAACAGCCAATTATCCTTTATGATAGATTAATTATTCATGATCACTAATTGGTTTAACAAACATGACACCGGTATCCCAAGGCTGTTCAATCCAAGTATCTTGTTCAATATCTACAACATAATCATCAACAAGAGGTTTACCAGCCGGTTTTGCAAATATAGTCACAAATCGTGCTTTAGGATACATATCACGAATGGTGTGAGCGGTGTTACCGGTATCAACTAAATCATCAACAACAATAAAACCTTCACCATCACCATTAGCTTGTTTAAGAATCAGTTTTTCACGCTGATGATCATGATCATAGCTTGAAATACAGACAGTATCAACATAACGAATGCTTAATTCTCGAGCAAGAATCGCAGCTGGAACTAAACCACCACGGCTTACTGCAATAATGCCTTTCCATTGATTTGCGGGTAATAAACGTTTTGAAAGTTGACGTCCATAGGCTTGTAACATTTCCCAGGTAACGTTGAATTTTTCTTTTTCAGCGATGATTTCAGCTTTATGCTGTTTTTTAGCTTTAATTTCTTCTTCAGTTAAATTTTGTTCTATTGACATGAGTAACTCGCAATTTTAATCGAATGTGTAAATATAATAAATTAATATTAATGGACTAAAAATAGATGTAAAATTGCACCTTATTATAGAGCGATTACACAAAAAAAACCACTCATTAATTAATTACTCACTTAATATTGAGGATATATTATGCTTTCCACATTAGAGCCAAAATTTACTTGGCAGATTTTTAATGATATTTGTAAAATTCCACATCCTTCACATCATGAACAAATGATAACTAAATATATTGTTGATTTTGCCAATTCTCATCATATTGCTTATCAAATCGATAATGCAGGAAATATTTTGCTATCAAAACCTGCAACCAAAGGTTTGGAACATTGTCCTTCAATTGCGTTACAAGCCCATATGGATATGGTTCCTCAAAAAAATGAAGGCACAGTACACGATTTTTTGACTGATCCTATTCAAGCTTATGTTGACGGTGAATGGGTCAAAGCTAAAGGAACAACTTTAGGAGCTGATAATGGTGTTGGGCTGGCTTCGGCATTAGCTGTTTTAATTGATCCGACTGTTGAGCATGGGCCGTTAGAAGTGCTTGTTACCACATCAGAAGAGACCGGTATGCACGGGGCATTTGGTCTTCAACCTAATTGGCTTAAAAGCAAATATTTAATTAATACCGATTCTGAAGATGAAGGTGAAATATTTACAGGATGCGCTGGAGGCGTTGATTTTACCACAACGTTCGCGATTACTTATGCTGTTATGCCTGAAAAACATGATTGTTATATGCGTATCTCATTAAAAGGTTTAAAAGGTGGGCATTCTGGGTGTGATATTCATCTTGGGCGAGGTAATGCCATTAAACTTATGGCAAGGTTTTTGGCTGAGTATGCTCAGGATTTTTCATTTCGATTGGCGGATATACAAGGTGGATCATTACGAAATGCAATCCCAAGAGAAGCATTTGCGGAAATTTCATTGAATAAACAAGATTTACCTAAGCTTGAGTCAATCATTCAGCAATACAAATCGATCTTAAAAAACGAATTAGGTAGTGTTGAACCAAATATTGAAATAAATTTGAGTGATGTTGATGAAACTAAAGTTAGACGTGTGTTAACAACCGAGCATCAAAACAAAATCATTAATTGGTTGAACTCAGCACCAAATGGTGTGGTGAGAATGAGTAATCAAATACATGGCGTCGTTGAAACATCTTTAAATTTAGGCATTGTGAATATCAAAGAGAATCAACTCTATGTAAATTTTTTAATCCGTTCACAAGTAGATTCTGCTAAAGATGCGGTTGTTTCGACCTTAATTTCATTGAGTCAATTAGTCAATGCAAATTATGAAATTAGTGGCGGTTATTCTGGTTGGGAACCGAAATTAGATTCTAGTTTGTTGCAACTTGCAAAAGACAAATATCATGAACTTTTTTCGCAAAAAGCAAAAATTATGGTAATACATGCTGGGCTAGAATGTGGTCTATTTAAGCAATCTTATCCTGATATGGATATGATTTCGATTGGGCCAACAATTGTATCTCCTCATTCTCCTGATGAAAAAGTGAATATTCAAAGCGTTCATCGTTATTGGGATCTACTTATTGCAATTTTAAAATCAGCAACACTTTTAAAATAGTATCAATTTAAAAAACCTGCGGATCGTCGTCGGCAGGTTTTTAACTGTCTTAAACATTACTTTAAATCGATAAATGAAATTAAATTCATAAAAAGTGAATAAAAATTCATTTTAGGGCTTGTGTCGGTTTAATAAATAACCTACTATATATTCATTATTTAATAATAAATTATAGGAATGGTATGTTAAAAGCGGTTATTGTTGGAGCGAGTGGTTATGCAGGTGCAAAATTAGCCTATTACTTGACTAAACACCCACATGTTGAACTTGTTGCTTTAACGGTTTCAGAAAATAGTCAAGATGGGGGAAAGCTTATCTCAGACTATAATCTTCATCCTCAATTAAAAGGGGTGGTTGATTTACCTTTGATTGCAACCTCAGATTATTCTTTTTTAATTAATGATATCGATTTGGTATTTTTGGCAACTGAGCATGCTGTTAGTCATGCTATCGCCCCTTATTTTTTAGAGCACGGCTGCACGGTTTTTGATTTGTCGGGTGCTTTTCGTGTTAATTCTTCCTCATTTTATCAAGATTTTTATGGTTTTACTCATCAACATCAACAATGGTTAGACCAAGCGATTTATGGTTTAGCCGAATGGAATTTTAAGGCAATTAAACAAGCAAAATTAATTGCCGTTCCCGGTTGTTATCCAACGGCCAGTTTGTTACCTTTAAAGCCATTAATTGAAGAAGATTTAATAGATAAATCGCAATTACCTGTCATCAATGCGGTAAGTGGAGTAAGTGGTGCAGGGCGTAAACCTTCACATAATAATTTATTTTGTGAAGTCAGCTTACATGCCTATGGATTGTTTACTCATCGTCATCAACCTGAAATTGCAACGCATCTAGGTCAAGAGGTCATTTTTACTCCTCATTTAGGATGTTTTAAACAAGGTATTCACGCAACGATAACCTGCCTTGTAAAAGCCAATGTGTCTTCTAATGATATTCTTTCGGCTTTAAATAAGTATTACAGCGATAAGCCTTTAGTTAGAGTTTATCAAAAAGATTGGCCAGCTTTAAAAGCTGTCGTTGGATTACCTTATTGTGATATAGGATTTGTTTTAAAAGGACGACATTTAATTTTAATTTCAGTGGAAGATAACTTATTGAAAGGTGCAGCAGCACAAGCTGTGCAGTGTATGAATATTCGATTTGGTTTTGATGAAACAACAGTGTTACTTTGAAAATTGGGATATTTATCGATAAATTAAGATGAATAACGGTTAACGATAATCTAAGTTAATAGGGAATTGAAATGAAACCATTAATTATTAAGCTTGGCGGCGTACTACTCGATAATAAAGATGCACTCAATAAATTGTTTTTAGTTATTCGTGATTATAAACAGAATTTTAACCGTCCTTTAATTATTGTACACGGTGGGGGCAGTGTCGTTGATTCCTTAATGGATAGGTTATCGATCCCCGTTGTTCGTCGTAATGGATTAAGGGTCACGCCGGCAGATCAAATTGATGTGATTGTTGGTAGTCTTGCCGGTAGCGCAAATACCACTTTACTCTCTGAAGCTAAAAAACAGCATATACCAAGTATAGGGCTCTGTTTAGCGGACGGTGATAGCGTCAAAGTTAAGCAGATTTCGGAAGAGCTAGGGTATGTTGGTGAAGCTCAGGCAGGGGATCCAACTTTAGTGAATCTTCTAATAAAAAATGGTTATTTGCCGATCGTAAGTTCAATTGGTATAACAGATGAAGGCCAAATGATGAATGTTAACGCTGATCATGCAGCAGTGGCGTTAGCTAAAACATTAGATGCTGATTTAATTTTGCTTTCTGATGTAGTTGGCGTTTTAGATGAAAATAAACAGCGCATTGAATCATTAACACAATCACAAGCTGATCAACTTATCGCTAATGGGGTGATTACTGATGGCATGATAGTTAAAGTTAATTCTGCATTTGAAGCTGCTGAAGCGTTAGGCAGGGGAATTGATATAGCAAGTTGGAAAGAACCGGATAAACTGATTGAATTATTTAATGGAAAATCCGGTATAACGGGCACAAGAATTATTGCTTAAATAGTGATCAGATATTATATTACATCGGTTATCATTATAACTGTTTTAAGAAAAAAAGTGATGTAGGTTTCAAGATTTTTTAACTTATTCGTCGGTCGTCGTTAATTAAGAAAGGGTATAACATGAAAAAAAGTAGCACAAAAAAGGTCGTTTTAGCCTATTCAGGTGGTTTAGATACATCCGCTATTATTCCTTGGTTAAAAGAAAATTATGGTGGATGTGAAGTTTATGCGTTAGTGGCTAATGTCGGTCAAGATCCAAAAGAATTGAAAGATGTAGAAAAGAAAGCCAAAGCTTCTGGCGCTGTAGCATGTAAAGTGGTCGATTTACGAGAAGAATTTGTTAAAGATTATGTTTACCCAGTCTTAAAAACCGGTGCTTTATATGAAGGAACTTATTATCTTGGTACATCAATGGCACGTCCAATTATTGCTAAAGCACAAGTCGAATATGCGTTAGAAGTTGGCGCCGATACGCTTTGCCATGGTGCGACAGGTAAAGGTAATGATCAAGTCCGTTTTGAAACAACTTATACTGCGCTTGCTCCCCAATTAAAAGTGATAGCACCTTGGCGTGAGTGGGATTTACGCTCACGTGAAGCCTTAATTGACTATTTAAAAGTAAGAAAAATACCAACAACCGCAACGGTCGAAAAAATTTACAGTCGTGACGAAAATGCTTGGCACATCTCAACCGAAGGTGGCGTTCTTGAAAGTACTTGGAATCAAGCAAACGCAGATTGTTGGGCTTGGACGGTTTCTCCTGAAGATGCACCAAATAAACCTGAACTTGTGACTATTGGTATTGAAAAAGGTGAGGTAGTTTCTGTTAATGGTAAAAAACTTTCGCCTTACAACTGTGTTGCCACATTGAATAAAATTGGTGCTAAACATGGAGTAGGTCGGGTCGATATTATTGAAAATCGTTTAGTAGGAATCAAATCACGTGGTTGTTATGAAACGCCTGGTGGTACCATTATGATGACCGCTTTGCGAGGGCTTGAGCAGTTGATTTTAGATCGTGATAGTTTCAAATGGCGTGAGCAATTAGGTCTTGAAATGGCTTATGTTGTTTATGATGGTCGTTGGTTTGCCCCTTATCGTCGCTCTATTCAAGCAGCAGCCGATGTATTAGCTGAAGATATGACAGGTGAAGTTGTGGTGAAGCTTTATAAAGGCAGTGCTACCGCAGTGCAGAAAAAATCACCGAATAGCTTATATAACGAAGAGTTTGCTACATTCGGAGAAGATGAGGTTTATGATCACAGCCATGCTGGTGGTTTTATTCGATTATTTTCTTTATCTTCACGCATTCGAGCATTGAATGAAGAAAAGAAAAAACAGCCAGCTAAAAAAGCTAAAGCTGCTACAAAAACATCTGATTCACCAAAAAAGGTAAAAACGGAGAGTAAAGCTAAAGCAGCAACCAAAGAAGTAACTAAATCTAAAACAACAAAAAAATCGGAAAAGTAATTTTTTGATATTGATCTAGATAAGTGAGATAAAAGATATATATAGGCTATGTCCTGTATATATCTCTTTTATAGTCTGTTAGCTATTTTATACAAAATAAGAACTATAAATTCAGATTGTTTAGCAATTAAAATTGATTAATAAATATTTGAGGTAGGTATGGCATTATGGGGTGGGCGTTTTAGCCAAGCAGCAGATCAACGTTTTAAACATTTTAATGATTCTTTGCGCTTTGATTATCGTCTTGCTGAGCAAGATATTATTGGATCTATAGCTTGGTCTAAAGCATTGGTCACGGTTAGTGTCTTATCCTATGATGAGCAAAAAAAACTCGAAAAAGCCTTAAATGAATTATTAGTCAGTGTTCAACACAATCCTCATCAAATTTTAGAAAGTGATGCTGAAGATATTCACAGTTGGGTCGAACAAAAATTAATTGAAAAAGTGGGTGATCTTGGTAAAAAATTACACACAGGACGAAGTCGTAATGACCAATCCACTACTGATTTAAAATTATGGTGCAAATCTGAAATTCAACAGTTGATTTCAGCCATTAATCACTTAAGACAATCTTTAGTTAATACGGCTGACAAGCATCAAGATACTGTGATGCCAGGTTACACCCATTTACAACGAGCACAACCCATTACATTTGCGCATTGGTGCCTTGCTTATTATGAGATGTTAACGCGTGATGTGAGCCGTTTACAAGATACGTTAACACGTTTGGATGTGAGTCCATTAGGTAGTGGGGCACTAGCCGGTACCGCTTATCCTATGGATCGGGAGGAGCTTGCAAGCTGGTTAGGGTTTGCTCAAGCAACAAATAACAGTTTAGACGCTGTTTCTGACCGTGACCATATTCTGGAATTATTAAATAACGCTTCAATTGGTATGGTACATCTATCACGTTTTGCAGAAGATTTGATTATTTTTAATAGCGGTGAAGCTAATTTTGTTGAATTGTCTGATCGTGTTACATCGGGTTCTTCATTGATGCCTCAAAAGAAAAATCCGGATGCTTTAGAGTTAATTCGAGGAAAAGTCGGGCGAGTTGTGGGGGCTTTAACTGGTGCAATTGTCACTTTTAAAGGATTACCGCTTGCTTATAATAAAGATCTACAAGAAGATAAAGAACATCTCTTTGATGCTCTAGATACATGGCTTGAATGCTTAGATATGGCCGCTTTAGTATTGGAAGATATCAAAATTAATAGCGATAGATGTCGAGAAGCCGCCAAACAAGGCTATTCAAATGCGACTGAACTGGCAGATTATTTAGTTGCTAAAGGTATACCATTTCGTGAAGCCCATCATATTGTGGGTGAGGCCGTGGTCGGTGCTATCGCTAAACAAAAAGCTTTAGAAGAACTCTCATTAGAAGAACTAAAAGCGTTTAGTTCGGTAATCGACAATGATGTTTACCCAATTTTGTCTTTGGCATCTTGTCTTGCCAAACGTTGTGCAAAAGGGGGTGTATCACCAGACCAAGTAAAAATGGCGATTGAAAATGCTAAACGACAATTAGCAATTTAATTGCTCATCCCACTTGTTTAGCCAGTATTTTGCTGGCTTTTTATATTATCACTGTTTTTATTACTCAATAATCTTATCAAATATACAAAACAAATTTGACGGCGATTATTCAAAAAATCTTGATAAAAATCTGATTGTATATCTTGCCAGACAGTGTAAAAATGTATGTCTATTTTTTGAAGGATTAAAGTGAATTGCAATGAGTAAGAGTTATAACTTTAGTGCAGGTCCGGCTAAAATACCTGCTGATGTTTTACAACAAGCACAGGCTGAATTATTAAATTGGCAAAATACGGGCGCTTCGGTGATGGAATTAAGTCATCGAGGCAAAGAATTTGATCAATGTGCGATTGAAGCAACCAATGATTTGCGTGACATTTTAAAAGTACCCAATAATTATAAAATATTATTTTGTCAGGGTGGGGCTCGCGCACAATTTGCAGCTGTTCCTTTAAACATTTTAGGGAATAAAACCAGTGCTGATTACATCAATAGTGGATATTGGAGTGAATGTGCAGCTAAAGAAGCAAAAAAATATTGCAATGTTATCGAACAAAATATTGTTATTAAACAGGCAGGAATTACATCAGTTAAACCTATGTCTGATTGGTATTTAAATAGTGATTCGGCTTATGTCCATTATTGCCCAAATGAAACCATTGATGGTATCGAAATATTTGAAGAACCTAATTTTGACGATAAAATTGTAGTGGCTGATTTTTCTTCTTCTATTCTATCTCAACCTATTGATGTTAGCCGTTATGGTATCATTTATGCAGGTGCCCAAAAAAATATAGGTCCTTCAGGTATAACCATTGTTATTGTCCGAGAAGATCTTCTTGGTCATGCTAAATCTATTCTGCCTTCCGTTTTAGACTATAAAGTGTTGAACGATTACGATTCTATGTTTAATACTCCGCCAACCTTTGCTTGGTATATGTCAGGTCTAGTTTTTAAATGGATTAAAAAACTTGGCGGATTAGAAGCGATGGCAAAACGCAATCATGCTAAAGCGCAACAACTTTATCAATTTATTGATCAGTCAGACTTTTATCGAAACACTGTGGCTAAAAATAATCGATCCATCATGAATGTAACGTTTTTATCACCCAATGAAGAGTTAGATAAAAAGTTTGTCAGTGAAGCAACGCAAGCCAATATTATTGGTATAAAAGGGCATCGTATTGCCGGTGGAATGCGAGCATCAATTTATAATGCGATGGATATTGAAGGTGTGAATTACTTAATTGAGTTTATGAAACAATTTGAAGCTCAAAATGGATAATTAAAATTAATTTTGTGAATAAAAAAGGGGAGTATTTCCCCTTTTAATCAATCTTAATTACAACGATAAACATCACCAACCATAACCGCATCAGTTGGTGCAACATCTGAGATATATTGTAATGATGCATCTTGAGCATCATATATCACATTTCCCCCCATAGCAGCAGCTTTGTTCATCAAATCAGATGCAGCATCACGTATCAGTTCGCTATGTGTTTTTGTACCAGAAAAAAATGTTCCACGACGTCCTTCTGCTTTACCTAACAGTTGGCAATTAGCCGTTGGTTTAGTATCAACAAACTGAACTTGACGCCCAGCTTGGGTAAGCTCATATTGAGAATTACTACATGCATTTAAAAATAACGCTGTAGACACTGTTAAACTAACTAATAATAATTTTTTGCAAGACATAATATTTCCTCAGCCATTAGAACAACAGAACATTAATTATAACCTAAAACATTGTAACAGGTTAATGGGTTTAAAAATATCAGTTATTAAAATCCAAAGTATCCAATAGATTAAAGATTAAGAAATAAGCAAACCGACTTGATTTATGCATTTAACTATAGCAAAATCGATTTAAGTCTATTATAATCGCAACCCTACTAACTTAGTAGCACATCACTAAAGGCCCCTTAGCTCAGTTGGTCAGAGCAGTCGACTCATAATCGATTGGTCACTGGTTCAAGTCCAGTAGGGGCCACCATCATAAGAATCAAGCAAATTTATAAACGTTCAAAAAAACATTATTTATTAAGTCATCCATATCTAACTGTAAAAGCATCCATCTTTTTTATCAATTCTGATTCGAAAGTTAGAACTTTAAGTTGAATCATTTAAAATTAGTAATGTGAGCTTTATCGGCAATTTATTTTTAGCATAAACGAAAATTGAACTTATGTTTAAAAAATTATTTTATTAATTTAATGTATTTATAATCATATAGTTATCTATTTTATTTTAATGAGATATATGTATTTTTAATTAAATAAAACCGATAATTTATCTTGATTAATTGACACCGTACATTTTTGGTGTATAATTAACCTAAACTAAGATAATTTTATTTAAAGCCCCGCTATAAATAGTGGGGCTTTTTTATTTCTCGAAAACATTAATAAGTTACTAAAATAATAATTTCCCGTTTTTTAGTTGATAGAAATGAAATTGATAGTTTATAAAATATTTCAGATTTATTTTTTATATGATCAATGCCAAATTATTTAAAAAGGAGGTTTTCAAAAAACGTAAACAAATAATTAATTTTATCTTACTCACAGTTTCATCAGTATAAAAAAGATGTTATATCTTTTCTTACAACTTTTTAAGTTAACATAAGTAACGTTTTCAATTTTTAGATTTAAACCTTAAACATCATCTCTATCGTGAGTTTATTCAAACTCTCAACAACTTTCTAATAATACAATCTCAAAAAATTAAATCAGAAATCTCATCAGTATATTAGATGAATTGATAGCCTCAATTCTAACGATTTATTTAGAAATTCTGATAATCAACCACCGCAAAATAGCAATATTTTCAATTGTTATTTTGCAAATACAACTAAAACATTTAATTAATTAGGAAATAATATGAATACAACAAAAACAATTGACAGTAATGTTACAAGTTTATACATCGCAGAAGAAGATGATTTAAAAATACTTCCTAGCAATCCAGTTTGGCATGGTATCGAAGTAAATAGCTATAGTGATTTCGGCGGTTCTACAACCTTACTACAGCGAGAAACGATCAATCCTTCACGACAAAATCAAAAGGGTAAAATTGTTGATATTGATGCTTCAGCAGGTTTTAGCCTTGATATGACTAAAAATATTTTTCCATGGCTAATGCGAGGCTTCATGTTTGCAGAAGCAAGAGAAAAATTTACAACTCAATCACTTAGCGGTAAAACATTACCTATTAAGAGTGTATCAAAAGGTTATAATTTTCCAGATAGTCATAAATTACTGCAAAAATTACTCACAGGCACGATTATTCATGCTTCAGGGTTTAGCAATTTTGCAAACAATGGTTTAAAAATTGTATCTTCTTGCTCTGATAACAATATTTCAACTAACTCAAGTACACCACAAATAGAAGAATTGAATCCGCCAGCTAGCGCAAAAATTTCTGCTGTAGGTTTTAAATTCAGCTCTGGTAGTTGTTCAATGGAAGTTAAAAAAGGAACATTACCTAAATTGGTTTCTACTTCGACTGATTTAACTAAGCTCGGATTAATTGAAGGTGAATGGATTTGGGTTGGTGGTGATGCATCGGACTCTTATTTTCCAAAAAATAGAGGTTGGGCAAGAATAACCGAAATTGCTGCGAAAACAATAACTTTTGATGATACCGACTTTGTGCCTGAAAATGATACCGGTGCTAATATTAAATTAGAAATCTATTTTGGAACGGTAATTAAAAATGAAAAAGAACAAAATAAAATTATTAAAAAAACCTATTGTTTTGAACGAACACTCGGTTCAGTTAATAACGAAATTCAAGCCCAATACGTAAATGGGGCAGTTGCAAATGAATTAACCATTAATATGGGTTCAGCACAATATGTTACTGCAGATTTGAATTATGTTGGATGTAATTCTTTCACGAAAAAAGGGAAGAATCGAATTATAGGTGAACGTTTAGAATGTGATAAATCATCACCTTTTAATGCAACTTCTAATATTTATCGACAAAAATTAAGTATTAATGATACCAAAAGTTCAACACCAAGTGCTTTATTTGCTTATGTTACTGATTCCAGTTTAGCTATTTCTAATGGTGTTACAGGAGTTAAAGGACTTGGAATTTTAGGGAGTTTTGACGTATCTGTTGGTAATTTTAGTGTAACTGGATCAATTACCGCATACTTTTCTTCGGTTGATGCGATAGAAGCGATTCGAAACAACGCAGATGTTGGCTTTTCGACAATTTTAGCTGCGGAAAATTCAGGTGTCATTTTTGACATTCCTTTATTAGCATTAAGTGGTGGTATGCCTAATATAGAAAAAGATCAGAAAATTACGATACCACTTGAGAAAACAGGGGCGGAAAACAAACATGGTTACACAATGATGTATCAAACATTTGAATACCTTCCTGATTCAGCCATGCCATATGTTAACGTTTAATTATATTAATCATAATTGTGCTTTTTAGGAGAAAAAAATGAGCTTATTTGAACAATTTGAAACAGATAGAAATAAAGAAAAAGATGGGGTTCCAGTGACTTATGGAGCCAATAAAGATGGAACAATTCCAACGTTCTATTTAGCCCGAATGGGAGGCGTAAATTCTAAATACTCAATGTTAATCAAAAAACTAACTAAACAATACAAAAGACAAATACAGTTAGATTCTTTGCCAGAAGATAAAGTCATTGAAATTTCGATGCAAGCTTTTGTTGGTGGTGTACTAAGAGGCTGGGAAAACATACAAGGACGTGACAATAAAATTATACCGTTCACTTCTGACAATGCAATTAAGCTCTTAACTCAGTTGCCAGATTTATTCAATGATTTAATTGCACAAGCAAGTGATATTGATTTATTTAAAACGGTTGAGCTGGAAAAAGATATAAAAAACTAATTGAAGTCCTTGAATATCAACTTGATATGAATGGAAAGGACGAAGATATCATCAGAATGTCTCAACAAATGGGACAAGCAATTCCAGATAAAATCAAAAATAAACCCGAACTTGACGAACATCTTGAATTTTACTATCAAGCTTTTCTCGATTTAGATACGACACGTTCACATTCAATGGGCCCAACACCTATTTCATGGTTAGCAATCATTGAATACGCTCGGTTTTATCAATTAGATAATGAAGATACGAATGATTTTGTTTATCTAATACGTGAAATGGATAAGGTAAATTTAAAACATGTTAATCGGGCTTTTAAATCAAAAAACTAAGTAACATTTTTTAAAAGTAGATGATTATTTATCTTTATTAAGCTTAGTTCATTAAATTTTTTATTGAAAATAGAGTGGTTATATAAGGCTAAAATGAACTTGTATAACTACTACTATTTTGTAAAAAGTTTACCTATAAATAATTTAAATCAGCGCTTTAAAAATATATCAACATGAGAGACAGACTTATCAGTTAATAAAGATTGTACCTCAATTTGATTATATTCAGGCAAAAAAGGGGTTTATATGCCAATTGAAACAATACAGTTTTCAGAGAATATTCCTACCTCAATCAAAACAAAGCTAAAAAGTATCGATAGTGCTTCAGTTTCAGCAAGAGTAAATTTAAACAAATTAAAAACATTGTTAAAAAATAGTTGGAATACAGATCCGTTTAAGAAAGCTGAAGATAGTATTAAAAACTTTAGTAACGAAATATTAAAAAGCTTTGAGGTTGTAATAAATCGTACAAAAGTATTGAAGAATCCAAATGAAAATTTCAATACATTGACGACAAAAACAAAAAATACTGGGATAGCACAACATCAATCAACAGCTAAAAATACAGATAACACATTAATAACTCCAGATGAACAACTTTTACTAAGTTCGTTAAATCCAATAAATGATAAACTAACAGAATTCAACAAAAAACAATCAGAATTGGCAGGCATCTATCAAAAAGCAGCAATTAGTCAAAATGAGTACAATGACTATATGACATTATTGAATCAGCAATATGATGAATCAATAGATCCACTTGGTAATTATAATAAAGAGTTAGAGCGAACATGGGAACTGATGAAACTCTCTTCTCAAGAAAGGGCTATAGAAAATGAATTTAATCGTATCACTCTAGATCTGATGAATAAAGGTTTAATATTAAATCAACAGCAAAATGCTGAATTAAGAAAAACAATCGAATTGAATCAGGAATATTTGAGAATACTTGCGATTAAAGACGGCTTAGAGAACAATTCAAAAAAACAAAAGCAACAAGATTTTGGTGATTTGGTTAATGCTTTAAGTCTGTCCGAATTAGATGATAATGAAATAATCAACGTGTTGAACACAGATAGTCGAAGTCCATTTACAGGAATGTTCGAAAACTCTTGGAGCTTATTAAGTTTGCAGATTGAACAATATCAATCGATGTATGATCAAATAAATGTTCTTACAGAAAAATTCAATCTTGATCAGTCGGTTGCCGCATCATTAAGAGCACAAGTTTGGGCCAAACAAAATGATGTTATTTTAAGTCAGGCAGATAAATTTTTTGGCAATGTGGCAAAATTACAAAGTTCAAATAATGCTACGATGGCTAAAGTTGGTAAAGCAGCAGCGATTGCACAGGCCATTGTAAATACTTATCAATCTGCTAATGCTGCCTATGCATCTATGGCAGGTATTCCTTATATAGGTCCGGCTCTAGGTGCAGCAGCAGCGGCGGCGGCTATTACTTCCGGTATGGCGAATGTCGCAGCCATTCGATCTCAATCAACAGGCTTTATGAAAGGTGGTTATACGGGGAACCTGGCACGAACTCAGGTAGCAGGTCTAGTACATGGTCAAGAATTTGTGATGAATGCATCAGCAACGCAACGAATAGGGGTTAATAACCTTGAAGCCTTACAACGAGGAGATATGAGTGGCATACAAGTTCCTCAAATTACGAATCAAAGTTCAACATCTGAAAAAGCTGAAAGTAGCTTACAAACTATTGCCCCAATCATTAATATTGCTTTAGTCAATGATAATGACAGTGCACAGCAATGGTTATCTACTCAAGAAGGTGTCAAGCGAATAATGCAAATAAATCGAGAAAATGGTGATGAACTAGCAACAATAGTGAAAGCTTGTTAATTAAAATGTCTAAGTAAGACCAAATTGCATCAAAATTGAAAATCCCAAATGATATAGTTATAAGATCAAAGTGGATTTAAAACTTGAGTAACTAATAAAATTAAGCGCCTCAATTGGCGCTTTTTCTTTATAAACATTCAAGAACAAATTAACAAAAGCGAATTTAGCTAGCCTTTCACCATTGCCAACATATCAAAAATTGCTTAATTCTTATTTTAAAGAAGGCCAACATGTCAAATATCATTACAGAACAACCCATAAAAGGGGCTAAAGAAACATTTTCCTGGCTAACTGATATCATCGAAACAAAAAACGGTAGAGAGCACAGAATAGGTTTACGTGCTTTACCACGAGTTTCTTATGAATACTCATTTTTAACTCATATTCATAATCGTAACTATTATTTAAATTCACTCAGAAATAAATTTACTGAGATATGGTTGATACCAGATTGGTTGTCAGGAATATATCTTGGTGAACTAGAATTAGGTCAGAAAACTATACCTAATATCTTAAATCAAAAAGTGGGTGATAAGTTTTTGATTTATCAGAATGCTGAACATAGTGAAGTAAATGAATGGCTACAATTACCAAAACAAAAGCCATTAGAATTTGTTTTCATAGAACCCAAAAAAACCAAATTAGTGTTTGAACTAAAAAAAAGAGTTCCTGTTGAAAAGCAGGTCAATATAAAACCGATAAATTATCATTATAAAGCAGCGTATATTCTTCCATTAATGCCATGTTATCTTACTAATACTAAATACACGACTTCAGGGTATGAAAGTCAAATAGATATTAGTGTTGAACTAAGTCATGAATTGAATTTTAGCAGCGGCGCTAATTATGGTATCAAGTATCTTGGATTAGAAGTATTGCATAATTGTTATGGAGTTAATGAATCAACAATTCAAAAAGATATTGAAATTGTTGATTATGATCTAGGTAAAATTACCCGAATTGAGAATTGGCAATATTCAAAGCTGTCTCGATCTTTGACTTTTTACCTTGATGGACTGAAAGAAATCCAGGCTTTTAAAAAATTTATTTATCGAATCGAAGGAAAACTTAACGCATTTTGGTTATGTGATAACGATGAAAATCTTGTTAAAACACATATATTAGGCGATAAGATTTATATAGAAAATCAATCATTTAACCCATCATTCAAATATTTAGCATTATTTCATCCAGATAGTGTTTCGTATGTGAAAATTATCAATATTAAAAATACGGGTAAAAGTATTCAATTAACGATTGATCAAGTTATCACTAAGCCTATAACAAAAATTAGTCACTTAATGTTATGTCGTTTTGACACCGATGATATACAAATTGAATACGATACCTATTTACAAGCTCAATCTAACATTCCAATAATCGAGGTTTTCGATGATCAATATTTTTAAACAAGCTGAATTATATGTTTTTAATGATGGAATCAATACATATCGTTATACCAATGGTATGCGTGAACTAAATATTGATAATCAGACATATAAAAAGGAGTCCATCAATCGCACAGCGATAAAACGGGATGCCGCTATTTCCAAAAATAAAATTGATATAACCATGCCAATTACTAATGAAGTCGTGAAATCATGGATAAACCCGGATATCACGAAGCATTTACTTGTTGATATCTATATTCTCGATAAAAAAAATATGACTACTATGTCATGGAGTGGACGTTTAACTCAGACATCAACATCAGAAAAAGAGATGGTGATGACATTTGAATTATTGATTACACGCTCAGGGCAAACTGGTGTAAATGAAAAAATTCAGCGTAATTGTCGTTATTCTCTTTATGGCGAACATTGTGGTCTAAATAGAGAGGATTTTAAGGTAAAAGGCACTGTGTTAGCTTATGAAAATGATATCGTCACGGTTGAATTTGAACGTGAAATTGAAAATGGTTATTTCACGGCAGGTATTTTAAGGACGCCTGAAGGCGAACAGACGTTTATTAAAGAACATAATCAATCATCAATAGTCCTAATCAGAAAAAATCAGCAATTGTTGGACAATTTAAATAAAGGGATATTACAAATTACGCTGTACAAAGGTTGTTTAAGAACCCTAAATTCTTGTCATTCATTCAATAACACCATCAATTATGGTGGATTTCCTTATTTACCTTTAGAACCGTTAAATAACGGTAATTCAATTGTTTAGGAGCGAAATATGTTTTTTTTAATTTCTGCATTAGTTGCTGTTGTTGTTGGAATGGTCGTTGGGATGGTGTCTTCAAAGGGCAAAGCAAATCAACAAAAAATAGAAGCTGATGAATTTAAAACGGGAACTTCAACAGAAGGAACGGGAATACCCATTGTATTTGGTACCGTTAAGATAACCAATCCAATTTATACCTGGATTGGAGATAAAAAAACGTCAGCTATTAGAAAAAAAGGTGGCAAAAAATAATGAAAATAATTGTAACCAGAGACGATATGATTGCAGTAAAACAATGTAGTCGTGGTGGACGGGAGTTTTTTAAACGTCATGGACTCGATTGGAACCAATTTTTGAAAGAAGGAATAGATGCTGAAATTTTAAAATCAACCAATGATGCAATGGCAAATCAAGTTATAGAACATGCGGAGCGTAGAACATGGGCGGAAGTAAGAAAAAGCAAACTGTAGGTTATAAATATTACGCTGGAGTCAGTATGGTTTTATGTCAAGGCACTATAGATAAATTGACTAATATTAGCGTAGCAGACAGGACAGCATGGCGAGGTGCTGTGCAAGATGGACAAATAGCCATAAATAAACAAGGATTATTCGGTGGTGACAAAAGGGAAGGTGGTGTATCAGGTACAGTTGATGTGTATTCAGGTCATCATCAACATAATCGAAATAGTTATTTGGCAAGTAAATTATCAGCTATTGTACCGGCTTATCGTCATGTCGCGGGTCTTGTATTCCGACAATTTTATTGGGGAAATAACCCTTATATGAAAGATATTTCGTCAGTTGTTCAGCGTATACATTATCAAGACTCCAAAAAAACACGACAATGGTATGACAGTAAAGCAGAGATAAAAACTGAAAATGGAAGTGCAAATACAGCTATCCATTTTATATTGGATACTTCAATGAGTATGAGTGGAGGGCGAATCCAAGCACTTAAATCAGCGATGAAACGTGCTATACAAAATCTTTCAACTTCAATCGATTTGATGACATTAAGATTAGATATTCTGATAACCACTTATCAAGGCGGAAATCCACAAACAAAACTAGTTAGAAAAGTTTCTCAAAACGATATTGTAGGTCTTTTATCTTTTATTGATAATTTAAAAATTGTTGGCGGAGAAAATCTTGAAAATGTGTTATCTCATTCTATAAATTTCTTTAAAGACACATTCAATCAAACAATGAATCGATGTTGTATTTTTGTTAGTGATGGTGAACTTGAAAACGCTGACCATATCAAAAATGAAGAAATTCATAATATGATTGATAAAAAAGGTCAATTTAATGAACAAGATGAACATGATGTCAATATATTTTGTATCAATGTTGATAATACCAATAAATCATTAAGTTCAAAAATTGATAATACGCCAGAAGATGGGATACCAGTAATAAAGGGAACCGATTCGAACATTATTTATGATACCATCATGAATGCAATCAATAATCTCAATGCAGATATGAATCCCGCTCACATACTAAGAGAATTAGTACTTAATCAGCAAAATGGTTTTAATTCGAGCCTAATCAAGAACAGCATTAACGAAGATTCATTTAGACAAGCTGCTGATCTCTTTTATCGAGAAAAACTTGGTCTTTCTTATATATGGAATGATCAAAGTAAGTTTGAAGATTTGAAGAAAAATATTGAAAATACTGCAAACTGTGTTTTATATCAAAATGCTAAAACAAATCAATTTGAAATAAAAGTAATTCGAAATGACTACCATATTGAAAAATTACCTCTTTTTGATAAAACGAATATAGTCAAAATTTCCGATATTAAAAAAAATATCATCACTGAGATGATTAACTCGGTTACCGTCAATTTTATAGACAGAACAAATGACTATAAACAAGGCTCGGTGACTGTTCGGGATGATGCTTTAATTTTGATGGCTGGACGTGAAAATAATACGACTGTTACTTATGATATGGTTTACAATCGTTCATTAGCTTCTAGACTAGCACTTCGTGATTTAGCCGCATTATCTTCAGATTTAGCTTCTGTTTCATTAACCCTTAATTTAGACGGAAGGATGCTTAATCGTGGTGATGTTTTTGTATTGGATATGCCACAGCTAGGGCTAAATAAAGCCGTAATGCGTGTAACTTCACTTGATTACGGTACTCAGAAAAGTAATCAAGTTACCGTTGAATGCATGAGAGATGTGTTTTCATTGCCATCATCGACAGTGGTAAGTAATCAACCCGTCATTATACCCACAACCGATATAAATTTAGCTAAACCAGCTGAACATTACGCTATTATGGAATGTCCCTATTATGAACTGGTTTATAATTACGGGCAAAGAGAAGTTGATTTTATGATTCAAGATGATAAGTCGATCGGTCAAATAGCTGCAACAATTGCATCGCCACCTGAGGGGACTTTTCATAGTGAGTTGGTTACATCTCTTTCGAATACTTTTGAGAATCCAGAAAATATCATAGATTGTGAAATGAGATTAATAGAGCATGAACTTGATCAAGTTACATCAATTATTACACTCAACTTTAATCCACCAGAACAAGACTATAACTGGATCTTGATTGGAAACGAAATTTTATATGTTCAATCTTTTTCTAACAATCAGCTGACCGTCAAAAGAGGGTGTCTTGACACATTACCAGAAAAACATGAAAAAGGGAGTAAAGTCTATTTTTGTGGGGGACAATTATCATTAAAAAGTGATGAATATTATCAAGGTGATAAAGTTGATTGCCGAATTATTACAAATACTTCTACTGATTCATTAGATCCTTCATTAGCGACAGGTGCAATGATTAATATTCAAGGTCGAGCTGCAAAACCTTATCCTCCTGCAAATGTTACGATAAATAATTTTTATTTTCCCGATAAACTTAGTACCGACCAACTCTACATCAAATGGTCATCGAGAAATCGACTTCAACAAACATCAGGAGAACTTATTGGATGGTATGAAAGCGATATTACACCAGAAAGTGGTGTTAAATATCATCTGACCATCAAACTCAATAAAAGAATAATTGTAGATCAAATTATTGATGTTACTACATTTGAATTGGATGTTTCTGAATATCTTCAGGGAACGCTAGATATTCAAATATCAAGTATTGTCGATAATATTTATTGTTTTACACCATTTTCTCATTCGATTGAACTTTATAATGACTTAATTTTTAAAATTCATGAAGAACAATCAGCAATTGATAAAAATAATCTACTAGTCAAAATTAAATAGGAAAAATTATGGCAAAAATAGCAATTATATCTACTAGCACCTATCGAAAAGACATCAAGAATGTATTTGATGGGTTAGGTCACCAAGTTGATTATCTGATAGATAACAGTATCACTTATAATCAATTGATGACCTACGATTTAATCGTATCAACAACCCAATATTCGCGTAAAGAGGTAATTAAACAATGCGTGGATAATGGTATTCCTGCAATTGTAGCGCAAGGGACGTCATCGACAGTTTCTTTAGCTAAAGATTTAGGTATGTTTGATCAAAATGAACATCAAGTTAATGATTGGAATTACTTAAGACCATTGAAAATATCTTTAATAACACAAAAGATCCCTAAATTGGGTTTTGCCCCTTATTTGAAACCAACATGGTGTTCGTCCTTTCCTATTTCTTCAATGGCACCTGGGGGTGAAGCACTGTGTGCCATGTATCATGACCGTGATGATTTTATCATTTGTGCACAATTTAAAAAAGGAACGGTCGATACATATGGGGGAACTTTTGGCGCAAATTGTGTTTTTATGTCATTCTTAGATCGTGAATTTTTAACAAGAATTGCGATAAAAATGCTCGATAATGCTATTAATTTTTGTTTTCAAAATTATACAACCCTATCGGGGAAAGTGGTGGATGAAACAGATCAACCAATCTCAAGAGAGGTAAAAATATATGATCAGAAAACAGGAGAATTAGTTTCGGAAATAACAAGTAATGAAGACGGTTTATTTTCTGCTGAAGTATTTTCTGGACAAAGCTACTATGTCATTGCATTTGATAAAGATAATGGTAAGAAAAATGCAGTAATTATAGATAATATCAAAGTTTGATTAATCATAATAATAACATATCAATATAAGTCCCATAAAATTAACCTATTAAATAATTTTAAATAATACTTAAAACCGAAATTCTAATCTAACCAACTATAACTTCTCAATTTAACCATTCATTTTATCACGATATTAAAACGACGTTTGGAACTAAAAATCACTTGTACATGCTAATAATAGATTTTCAATGAATGGTTAATTGTTTTTTTCAATGCATTAAATTTCATAATTACGTTATTAAGGAGGTCAAAATGGCCAAAATTGTTATATGCAGCGAAGAACTTATAAGAGTGCAATCAATGATAGATGCACTAAATCCATATCATGACATTACTTTTTGTATAGCAAGCTCGACAGATTACAATGAACAGTATTTATCGACATTCGATTTAATTATGGATTATCGAAATGGAACAGAATATACCACATCATTTTGCATTAAAAACTGCTCTAAAAAGGGTATTCCAGTTATAGCAGGTGGAACCAGAAATAGTACGGGCAGTATTATGTCACTGGGAATGGCCAAAAACCCTATGTATTTTTCAAGTGGAAATTTAAATAGGATAATCAATGTTAGTGACGTATTAACAAGTGATCGAAAACACGAAACAATCGCACATAGCTCAAGCGGTGAAATATTTATGATAATAGAAGATTTAAAAAAAGAGTTTGGAATTGAAATTTTATCAGTCAATCAAATGTATAATGGTACTTATTATATTAATACCGCCATATTCCGCCAAGGCAGTTTAAATGTCAATGGTGAGGTTTTTGGTAGCGATTGTGCTTTTATTGGTTTTCCTTTTAGTCGACCATTAACAGAAGAAGCAATACAGATGGTCAATGATATTATTAATTGGCTAGTTAATCGTAAAGATGTTGTCGCACAGGTAAAAGATGAAGAGGGTAACCTTTTATCGCATTGCGAAATTCAGCTTTGTTTAAGAAAAACGGGAGAAGTCATGATGACTTATACCACAGATGAAAATGGTCAAGTGAGTTTAAGAATAAGACCTAATCATGAATATTATGCCGTAGCCTTTGATCAAACAACCGGTAATAAAAATGCCGCTATTATAGATAATATTAAGGTTTGAGCCAAAGAATATAGAGTATTTTTTATAAATCAAATTAATCAATTAAATAATAAATTAGCCTCAACACGAGGCTGTTTTTATCATTAAGCATACATAAAAATTATGATTTAATTATCAAAACTATAAAATAAATTTAAAATACAGCAATAAACTTAACCAAAATTTCAGCCTAACTATAACGTTGTAAAACTGATATTATCATTTATAAAAATACTAATAATCTGTAAACTTAAAAAAATGATTAAATTCACAAGGAGATGGGTAAGAATGAAACATTGTCTATTATTTTTGACGATATTAAGCTGTTTTGGTACTTTCAATTTTGCAAACGCTAATGATAACAAACGTTGCCAAGCATTAGTAAACCTTAAATTTGATGATGCTAAAATTATCAAAACAGAACTTATTGCCGATCGTTTTACGCCGCCGTCTAATTTAGCGGATTCATTGCGCAATGCGGATACAAAAGAAATATCTCATCTTCCTCAAATTTGTCGGGTTGAATTGGTGATTCAACCTAAAATCAATGTTGAAATTTGGATGCCAACTCAATGGAATCATCGTTTACAAGCCATTGGGGGAGGGGGATATGCTGGTTTTATTCCTTTTGACGAATTAGCTGTGGCAGTTAAAAAAGGGTATGCTACAGTGGGAACTGATACCGGACATAGCGGAAATCTGTTTGAAGGTGATTTTGTATTCAAGAATAATCAGTTACAAGCCGATACGATAGTGGATTTTGCTTATCGTAGTGTTCATGAAATGACAATTAAAACTAAACAAATTATTCAAGCTTATTATGGTGAACCAGCTGACTATTCATATTGGAATGGTTGTTCAACGGGTGGGCGACAAGGATTAATGGAGGCGCAAAGATTTCCCGCTGAATATGACGGTATCTATATTGTGGCACCAGCAATTCAATGGGACAAATTTATCCCTTCTGAATTGTGGCCTCAAGTTGTTATGCAAAAGGAGTTAGGGCATCCGATTGACACTCATAAACTTATAATGTTACGAAAGGCAATAATTCAATTAGCTGATGAACAAGATGGAATTAAAGACGGTATAATCAATGATCCAACAGCATTAGAAATTTCTGATAACTTTTTAAAAGAACATAATTTTAATGATGCTGAAATTATAGCATTACGAAAAATTTGGCAAGGTCCGACGAATCAACTTGGAGAATCCTTATGGTTTGGTGTGGAAAAAACCGCACCGCAAGAGGCACTTGCTGGTAGTGAACCATTTCCAATCCCTGTTGATTATCTAAAATATTGGATAGCACAGAATTCAAATCTTGATTGGAAAAACATGGACTACCAAAGCTTTGTCGATTATTTTAATGAATCAGTAGATTTATTCAGACCTATTATGGGAACGGATAACCCAGATTTGAGTCAGTTTAAAAAATCCGGTGGAAAAATGATTATTTGGCATGGTTGGGATGATCGTTTAATCCCACCCAAAGGGACGATTCATTATTACAATCACGTTGTAAAATTAATGGGGGGACAGAAACACACGGATGAATTTGTTAAGCTTTATATGGCACCGGGCGTTGATCATTGTAATGGTGGTGATGGTGCAGACCAGATCAATGGTTTTGAATCACTGGTAAATTGGGTCGAAAAACAACAACCGCCAAAAACCCTAACAGCCAAAAAAATAGAGAATGGTAATCTTACTTTGCAACGACCATTATGTGCATATCCACAAAAAACAGTTTACAAAGGTGAGGGTAATACCAATAATCCTGCTAATTTTGAATGTCAGTAACAGTCCATCTAAAAACGATATCTTTTTGTTTTCTTAAAAGACATCATTATTTAAGGCTGTTTACCAAAATGAATTGAGTAAGAATTATTGGATTCATCCATTTGATTGGTGATAGGAGACTTGCATGTAATTTTTTAGTTCATGTTATTGTACAATACAAACCACTCATTACTAGACCTTGACTTACCATTTTATGGTACGAGACTATTCATTGATGATAAGTTATTTAATAGAATAATTTGACATCAATGAATTAACCGATTTTTTATAAGATTTAATTATTTTTTCTGCTCGTTCAACCAGTTCGTGACGTATATGTTCAGGCTCTAAACAAATACATTGATGACCTAAGCTCAGCAAAATGCCATAACTGTAGTCATCATCAATAAAGTCAAAATTTACAAGATACTGTTGTTCGTTTAATTTCTTAATATCTTTTTCATCACAAAAATTTAAAATACGTTCCAAAAGCGATTCATCTATTAGTAATTTTATTTTAAAAATCTTTTTTTTCATTTCGGTTTGGAATAAAGAAAATGCTTTAGGCGTTGTTTGCCTAATAAATTTAGTGTTTGTTTTTCTAATGTTTGACATTTTTGACAATTTAAATACACGAAAGTCATTTTTAGTTAGACAAAAAGCTTGTAAATACCATTCTTTTTCCTTAAAAATAAGTTTATATGGCTCAATTAAACGTGTCGCTTGTTTATTCCTAATACTTAAATAATCAAACGATAAAAGCAGTTGTTCTTTCAGTGCCAGTCTTATAATAGATATTTTGTTATCAATATTTTGTTTGGAAAACCAAGGAGATAAATCAACAATAAGTTGATTTAAGTTATTTGTCACTTCATCAAGTTCTTGTTCTGATAAAAAACTCTTTATTTTCTCGAGTGTTCTTAAATTTTCACTTTCTTTTAAAACTGGTGAGGATAATAAGTTGAGGCCTTTTAATAAAACAATGACATCTTCTTTAGTGAATAGACCTTTACTAATTTTATAATTTTTTAAAATACTTATTCCACCGTCACTTCCTTGATAGGTAATAATGGGGATTCCCGCTCCCTCGATAACTTGTATATCTCGGTAAATAGTACGCAATGATACATTTAATTTTTCGGCTAATTCTTTACCACTGATTTTTTCTCTTTGAAGCAATACCATGATGATAGTAATTATACGATTAATTTTCATGCTTTATGTTTGCAAAATAATTTAGATTGAATTTTAAATATGACATACAGTTGTCAGCAATGCTACATCAAAATAGAGATAACTAAAATTAATTGAACTAATTTTTATCACTAAAAGGAAAGAAAAAATGTTTAAACCTAATAGCGTTATTGTTTATGTCAAAGATGTCGATGCTAGCACAGAGTTTTACACAAAAATACTTGGGCGTCCACCTGTTGAAACTTATCCTGGCTTTGCTGTATTTTTATTGAATGATGGTTTTATTTTGGGACTTCAAGAGGCTGATAAAATAACACCAAAGGCACCTAATCATTATGGGGGATTTGAGCTGTCATTTAGTGATGTAACAAAAAATGATGTAGATGCGATTTATTCTGCATGGAAAAAACTAAACGTTAAAATTGAACTTGAACCCCAAATGCTCGATTTCGGATACACATTTGTAGGAAATGATCCTGATGGCCATCGACTCCGTGTTTGCGCTACCGATACTTCAAAGTTTGAGTAGAATAATGTCTTAAGAGATTAAAACAATGGGGACTGTATTATGCACTCATTGTTTATGAGGAATTCATTTCATGAAAAAAGTGTAGTTGAGCATGCGAGCATATTGTGGATTTTATTTCGCTTGGGAAAATCTAATTGGGTTTGAGGAGATAATTTGATTTGCAATAAACGTTAACAATATAGTTGTATTTAAACAAATATATTTTTTAAATTTCATTTCAGTACAAGTAAGGTATTAAACAAAATTGAAACCTTTCTGACTTCAATAGGTTGTATTGAATGTGATATTGGAGCGGGAAACGAGGTTCGAATCCAGCTTTATAACCTGTTGTATATAAAAGAATTATCCAGACACCAATATTGCTTTTGCTAACCTTTTGGACTATTTTTTGGACTAGTTCTTAGCGGTTCTTAATGGATGTTTATGGACTTCTACGGACTCAAAGTACAAAAACCACTTTTTTACTAATCCTTACTTATACATTTTAGAATATTAATTTATTATAATACAAGCTATTTATTAACATCTTGAATAAAATATAATCAGGTCGAAATCCACTATCCGCAGATAAACTCAAATTAAGATAAAAATCGATTTAATAAATTTTAAACTTAATTATGTCAACAAAATCATCATTTTGATGATATCACTATTTTTCTCATTACAAATAATTTTATCTTGATTTCGGAAAGTAATATCATTTCAAGAAAAACTTTCAAATTTTACCAATAGACAAATCAAGCTATCTTTAGATGATAAATTGGTGCAAATAGAGTCCTCACCTTTGCTCTTTTGTCCGCCAGAGCACAAGGGGAGAAATTTCGATATTGATAAGTGCAATACACTGGCCCCCAAATTCCGTTTTGACGGCAAAGAGTTTGTTATTAGCCGGTAAGCCAGATAGCTTAAAGCCGATGATGATGTCGACTTTTCTTTAAAACAGATTTAAGGATAATTATATGCCAAGGGTCATTTTAGTTCGTGATTTGTAGGCAGTGAACACGATGGATATCACACAAGCTCGGTGATTGAAGGCTCTTCTACAGTCACGATAGATAACCGTCAGGTTGCCCACGATAGCGAGGCTAATTTGCACGCTTTTATGACCGATAAACCCGCTTGAATAAGCGAATATGCACACAATTTTTTTTCGGCCATCACTAACCCTTTTTTACGAAATTCTCCTTCATGGCATGGTTTTCGAGGCTGACTCCGCAAACAACTTTTTAAGTTTAAAATTTTCATCTTCAAGCTCTTTTAGTCTTTTAACATCTAACAGTATCTAAATAGCTGGAATGATGTTAACTATTTTGTCTATATTTATGAATAATATGGCCTCAAGATTTAAATAATCTCCTTTATAAACTCAGCAATCCGTTTGCACCTAAAATTCAAAATTAATGATTTATAGGCCAAATTTAATATAAAAATAATTTAACAGTACCATGTATTGAAATTTGCATATTTTCTTTATACAATAAAAATATCCTTACAAAAACAATGGGTATTTTTAGTGTCGACTTATTAATATTTATCTTAACAGTAATATAATGGAGGTTAGTTTATATGAAAAATCAATCAAACAGAAAAATTGACATTATTTATAACATTACTAGAGTTTGTCCATGGGATTGTGCTATATGTTGCGTTGATGCTTTACATGTTAAGAAAAAGAATAATAGTCTCATTATTCGTAGTGAATCTCTTTCTAAAGAAGAAATTTACCCGTGACTTAGTGAGGAAGAAAATATTTATGAAAAAGCAACTAATATTTTAATAAATAATAAAGAGGAACTGAGTTTAGAACAAAAAAAACAAGTTATTGATAATCTTGAAGGCTTTAATGTAAAAATTGATATATCAGGTGGTGATGCACTAATTAACCCACAAAATATTGAACTTCTTAAATATGCATCAAATAAATTAGGGAAAGAGAACGTAACTTTAACTGCAACGGGACTTGGAATTGCGAAATATGATATAAAAATGTTAGCATCACTCGTGGGTGAATATAATTTTACTTTTGATGCTGAAGATATAGATGATGTTGCAAATAGACCTAATGCTTATGCAATTGGAAACTTAAAAATAGGAGAGCAGTTTCACAAACTCAATTGTAGCACTAGGGCCGAGTTACCATTAACAACAGATATTATTAATCGAGCTCATCTAGTAAGATTATATAAAAAATTACATGAGAGAGGAATTGATAAACTTTTAATTATGCGTTTATTTCCCGTCGGTCGGGGAATGTTGTTAAAAGAAAAAATACCATCTATTGAACAGTACAAATTAGCAATTGAAGTTTTACTTGAACAAGAATCTAAATATGGATCACCACAGATAAAACTACAATGTGCATTGAAACATCTTTTTCCTCAATTTAATAAACATCCAGGTGAAAATCCTTGTGATTTAGTTTCTAATTCATTCGGGATTACCCCCAATGGTACATTACTAGCATCGCCTTGGGCTTATAACGCATCAGGTAAACCATTAGGTGAAGAGTGGGTGCTGGGAAATTTAAGTAATCAGACATTATCCGAAATCTTTGACTCTCAAAAATATAAAATCATGCTATCTAAAGTTAACGAAAATGTAGGCCATTGTAGAATATTTTCTTTCTTTAATTCGCAAAAAAGTTTACCTATTGAACGAATATTTGATTCAGCTGATCCGCTTTATAATAACTTATAAAATGAAATTGGAGGAATAATATGTGGGATAAAAGATTATCAACCTCATTAGGACCCATTAAGCTAAAAAATCCTTTTTTAATAGGTGCAGGCCCTGCATCTATGTATCTCGACGATATAAAACGAGCTGAAGAGGAGAATGCTGGAGGGGTCATTTCAAAATCAATTGGTGCGCATAACTCTAATGAATCAATAAAGCCAACAGATATACGTAGGTATAAATGGATTAGAGGATATGGAAATTATTTAAAATCTACTTATTTAAAAGAAATTTTACCAATGGATTATGGAATGAGGTTGATAGAAAACGCCAAAAGTCAGTGTGATATACCTATTATTGCATCTCTTTTTTATCCGTATTTTTTTGAAGAAAATAGTATTGATATCTGGTTATCGCTTTTTAAAGAGGCTGAAAAAGCTGGTGCGGATGGGATACAAATAGATTTTTTTTACTTAGACTTAAAAAAAATGTGTAATGCGGACATTTATAGAGTGATAGAAATAATAAATCGATTAGCTCGATCAGTTAAGATACCTGTATTTCCCAAATTAAACATTAGAATGGATGATGATTTGATTGATGGTATTATAACTAATTGTAATGTAGGGGGACTTATTTATCTTGACTCTATAAATGTCCAACCATACATTGATATTTCTAACAAAGGAAGACCCATTTTTGATGGAGATCTATACGATTCGTTAACTGGAGCATCAAATAGTGTAGTTGCAGGAGAGCCCTTACTGCCTTTTACCTTTAATTATACACAAATCTTACGTTCCAAGACTAATTTATCTTTATCTGCTGGTGGTGGATTAGATAAATGGCAAGATATAATTAGATGTCTGATGCTTGGTGCTAATTCAATTCATTTGACGTCTGTAATTATGAAAAAAGGATTTCAACATATTAATGGGTTAAAGGAAAGTTTAAATAAATTTTTGGATAAAAATGAATATAATACATTACTTGATTTAATCGGAGTCAGTTTAGAACATTATCCAGAACACTTTGGTAAAATAAAAAGTAGAGAAACTTTACAAGTTAAAACAACACTATTAGAGGATAAATGCGTTAAATGTAATATATGTGAAAATATGGTTACTTGTAACTCGTTTAAAAGTATTCCGTATAATTTTGATAAAAATTGTGATGGTTGCTCAATGTGCCATGATTTATGTCCAGCAAAGGCTCTAGTATATGACATACACTAATTCCATGAACAAAAATAAGATGAATATACCAAAGCTACTATTAAATCAGGCTTGGCCTATATTTATAGGCCAATTGGCTGTTACAAGCTATTCCATTATTGACTTGATAATTGTTGGGCATTTCTCTTCTCTTGACATTGCTATTGTGGGCGTTGGGGATAATGTTTTTTTTACTATTTTTATTGGATTTTCTGCAATTTTGTTAATATTACCCCCCCTGTACGCTCAAAAATATAGTGACGGAGGGTTTGAAAATGTAAAAAATTTAACTGCGCAAGGATTCTGGTTAGCAATAATACTTTCGATTATTGTTTGTTTTATATTATTAAACGCAGAGCCACTGATTAACATTAGTCATCTAGATGAACAGTCATTTTTTAAAGTCAATGAATATTTAACAATTTTAATTATAGGTGTTCCTGCGTTATTAATTTATAAAATTATTTTTGCCTATGCCTCAGGAATTTATAAGCCTAAAATAATTATGTTTACAAATTTTATCGGACTTGCGATCAAAGGTGTACTTACTTATCTTTTTGTTTTAGGATTCTATTCCATACCAGCTATGGGAGTTAATGGATGCGCATTAGGAACCGTTTGTGCGTCGTGGTTAGTTCTTATAATAGCTATTTGTATCTTTTTTAAAAAGAAAATCCCATTGTCAATTTCGTTCAAAATTTCAACTAAGACACAACTTTTTTTATTAAAAACTGGAGGCCCAATTGGCCTCACTTTCTTAGTAGATTATAGCTCCTTTACTATTATAGGTCTATTGGTTGCTAATTTGGGATTGACTACAATGGCTAGCCATCAAATCGCTGCGAATGTGTCTTACATTTCTTATCTAATCCCTTTGTCAATAGGTAGTGCCTCTTCAGTAATTGTGGGGAGTTATTTGGTAAAAGAAAATCAATTAGCAAAAAAAGTAGGGTTTTCATGTATCAAATCAGGGGTTTTAATTGCTTTTATATATAGTTTATTGCTTTTTTTGCTAAGAAAACAGATTGCTTCATTTTATACAACTGATCAAATTGTATGTGATGTCGCATCCTTATTAATTGGCTTTGTTGCTTGTTATCATTTTTTTGATGCGATTTATACAATAGTTAGTGGCGTATTGCGAAGTTTTAATAAAACATTTATACCAACTCTTATTCTAGGTAGTTGCCTATGGGGAATAGGATTATGTGGTGGTTATTTCTTGACTTTCGATGGTGAGTTTGGGGTGAAAGGATTTTGGTTTGCGCTGATTATTGCGGCGATTATAGCATCAAAAATTACATTGTTATATTTTCATAATATAACCCTACCAAATAAGTATAAAGAAGGATAGCTTTATGAAATATTATGAAATAGACTGCAAAAATATTATTATAAAATCTAAATTACCAGACACTGATTATGTTGTAAATCCCTATATTGGTTGTAGTTTTTCCTGTTTATATTGCTATGCAAGCTTTATGGGGAGATTCATTGGCGAGCCTGTCGAAAACTGGGGGAATTATGTTTATATAAAAAAAAACTCAGTAGAGATATTTGATAAACAATTAAAAAAATTTTTAGATAAAAATTCGAGCTCAACAATATTTTTTAGCTCAGTAACAGATCCATATTTACCTCTTGAAAAAAAATATCAACTAACGAGGAATATGCTTGAAATATTAAAAAATACCAATTACCCTGGTTTGATAAGCATACTCACAAAGTCAGCTTTAGTGCTTAGGGATATAGATGTTTTGCAAGGTTTAAAAAATGTTGAAGTAGGTTTTACTATTACTTCATCTCAGGATCGTATAAGCCGAGCACTAGAGATAAAAGCGCCATCTATAACGAGCAGATTAGATGCATTACATAAACTGAATAGTCATAATATTAGAACTTATGCATTTCTTGGACCAATATTACCCCATCTTCTTCAAAATCCTTCTGAATTAGAATCTCTTATTTCACTTGTTGCACAAACAGGTACTAAATCTGTTTATGTAGAACATATAAATTTAAGCCCTTATATAAAACAAAAAATAGTTTCATATGATAAAACGTTGGCAAGCACCTATCTATCTTTGAAAAAAAACAAGATCCAAATAAATGACGATTTTATTCGAGGTTTGTTAGATAAATATGGACTTCACTTGCGATTAGGAAATGTGATTGAACATCGTAAATAAAATGAAGGTGAATAACAATGGATATTAACGAGCTATATTTACATCAATTTAAATCTTTTCTCCTTAAAGCAAAGTTGCATGGTTATGCTGGAGGGGATAGATTAAAAATTCGCTCCAGTGATTTTTCCAAAAAATATTTATATGAAGAAGATGAATTTAGTTATGAAGATCGTTACTTCGGCGAGTTTGTTGATATGGGACAGGAAATTGTTAGGTATAAAGGCATCCCTGTGTGGGGAATGAGCTATAGAGGCGGGATATTTTCCTTATATGATGACAATAAACAAAAGGTTTTCAACTTTTTAAGATTAGCATTGAACGAGGTAGATAATCAGCTACCTATTAGAGGTCCAACTCTTTATCAAAACGGCACATATACCTACAAAAATTGTACTTTAGGTGATTTAATGTCATTTACTGGGCATGAGGAAATTTGGGAAGGTAATGAACAGATATGTTTTAGATACTATTTAGGGGGAATGATAAGAGGTAGATATAATAAAGAAATGAAAGTAATTTAAACAAAAAATTCATCATAAAGGTAACATATTGAATATGTGCATAATTAATAAATTCGATTTTATCTTAAGTAGTTCAAATTTAGAAATAAAGTCTAAAGATTTTGATGATAATAAAAATATAATTTTTCTATTCCCCCCATTATCTGGCTGGGGGATTGTTTATGAAAACATTATAGGAAGAGTTGAAAATTATTCTTTTTATTGTTTTGATTTTTATGAAGATATTTTTCCTGAAAAACTAATTGATATTTATTGTCATACCATATTTAAACTTTCAAAAAATAAATCAATTTCAATTATGGGATATTCAGCAGGAGCTAATATTGCTTTTGAAGTTATTAAGAAATTAGAAAGTGTCAGTATAAAAATTGATAAACTGATAGTTCTAGATGCTCCACTTCGAGATAAAAAAATAATAATGGATCATATTGAATTAAAGGAGTTTAATGATGGTTTTTATAATTATCTGGTTGATGTTGGGTTTATAAGAAAATTGAAAAAATATTCTAAGTTAGATCCAGATGTACTAAATAATAAAATTATGAAAAGACATTCAACTTATAAATATTTTTATAATGAACTAATCAATTATGGTTATTTAGCTACTGATGTATATTTAATCAAATCAGAAAAAGCATCAGATCTTACCGATAAAAATATAGAAAGATGGTGTAATCAGGTAAATGGTAATGTTAAAATATTTTCTGGAGGTGGAGATCATTTCTCAATGCTGAGTTACCCAAATGTTCAAAAAACATTAAGTACGTTAAAAAGAATATTTTAAGTGTAGTAGCTCGAATTTAATCTAACAGACGCTAATTATTCATGGTGTTGTTCAAATTGATCCAATTTGTTTTATTTCGTACATTTTGTACGAGGAATTTATGGTAACCAAGGATAAATTTGAGGATAAAGACTTCATCATTTTTTCATAAATAGTGACAATGTAGCAAGAATAACTACTGAAGTGTGATCCACAAGCATTCGCTTCATTAAAAGCAAATATAAAAAATGATAGATTGCAACTCCTATCTACCATTTTGTATTGATTTTATTTTTAATTACTAAGTCTAATATAGTTCTATCTCGTTATTATCTAACGCCTCAAAAATCATTGATGATTGTTGAGGTAAGTCTTTTGCCACTTGCTTGATGAGCTTTTCTCTAAGATCTACTTCAAAAATTTTATAGAGTTTCTTTGAAATGTATTCACATAAATGCTTCGAAGCTGTTTCAATGTCATTACTGGCTAATGCTTTACACAATGCCTTGGAATATTTTTTTGCCTCATTGATATCTACAGTAAATATCCCATCTTTAGTGGCATAAACATTATCAGCAGATTCATACGCAGGTATAGCATTTTTGTAGTACCACAAACTTTTAAAATTTAGTATTTGTAGTTGATGACCATCATCAAAAGCCAAAGCAATTTGAAAGAGTTGGTAAAGTTCGACTTCTCCCTCTTCATTGAGTTCACCAACAGCATTGGCCAGATGATAAACTTGTTCTAAAGTAAAGGCTTCATCATAATCCATGCGCAAGATAAGATCATCTAAATAGTCTCGTTCATTTACAGTATCAGGATCAAGTGGTTCAAAGCGGCGGCTCTTTTTGATGACCTTATGTAAACGTCGGATGATTGTATGCCAAGAAGGATAGGTATACTGTGAATATTTGGCGATATTAAAGTGATTTTTGTATTTTGTGTTTTTTTTAAGAGGTATAACCCAAATAATGCATCAATAACCGGTGTGTGTTTTTTCATCACTAAAATGCCGGTGCCGTTGTATATGGGGAGTTTAATGCTCATATAAATTCCTCTGTATAAGATAAGTTATATACTAGTATTGAGAATTTATTTAATAAAAGAGTGTAAAAATCGAATTTTGACAATGATTTATTTATTAAGATCTATCGAAATTAAATCTCAATACTTAAAAGTAAAGCTTCATTCATCAAAAATGATATATCCTTCAAGTTAATTTAACCAAAATTATTTATTATCTGATAACCATCTGTTCGGTTTATGAACTTTAAATCGATATTTCTCAATAAAAATGATGAAACTTGCATGCTGATAGGCCGAATAACATGTTAGTTTATTTAAGACAAGATCATGTTTTTGTTAAAGGAAAAAATATGTAAAAATTATAGGTGAGAAATATGAATCTAAAAAAACTGATGTATTTTAGAACAGTTGCGCAAGAGCTTAATTTTGGGCAGGCAGCCGCTAAACTTTATGTGGATCAGTCATCGCTAAGTCGAGCGATACAAGGATTAGAATCACGATTGGGGGTGATTTTATTTGAACGACATTTGCGTCAGCTTAAATTAACTGAGCACGGAAGTCTGCTTTTACAAGAGACTAATCAGATTTTTTGTCTTATTGACAGCATTAATCATCGAATTAAAGCTTCACAACAAGGGCAGTCTTACACCATTGAGCTAGCTATTTCACCCAACATAGATGGATACCGCGTGGCTAAGCTATTACGGCAATACCATGAAAAATATCCACATATACATCTCCATGTTCATGAGGCGGCTTATCAGGATATTTTATCTGGTTTAACTCAAGGGAGGTATCACTTTGCATTATCGCTACACATGGCAAGTCATCGCTATGATTCACTTATTTTTAAAAAATTATGGCAGGAGCGACTAATCATCTTACTTTCAAAACAACATCCTTTAATGTCATTACAACACATAACATTTAATGATATACAAAATTATCCCTTTATTTCATTCCAGCCAAATACCTTGCTTCATGAGTTGATCTATACAGCTACTTTTAGCCCACTTGAAACATTATTCGTGAAATCCTATAGCGTGTTACAAGCACTGGTGATGACCGGCTTAGGGATAAGTATAGTGACACAAAGCATGTTAGACAATATGCAAAACCAACATGTGGCCACTCGAGCTATTGAACCTGATTTATTGGTTGATACTTATCTTATCTACCAGCCTAATCGATACAGTCATCAGCAAATCAAGAATTTGGAAAGTCTAGTTAATACGTTTTTTATCCGTAGTTAGACGAATGTTATAAAAATACAGTTTAATCGAGTTACAAGTAATATTCTCAATTACATGATCTTGCTGTTCTTTGTGTTTTTTGCATTGGTATGTAAAAAACGCAAAGAACTTATTCCTCAAAATAATCGTCATCCTTGTACATTAATTTATAACCTATTGAAAATTAACGCTTATAAAAACAGTCGATTGATGCCGTTTTTGCATAGCTATGCATTTTTTGCAAAGTCATGCATTTAATACATAGCTATGCAAAAACGGCAATGCACGATTTGTTTTCGACCTTTATCATAAAAAAGCATCCACTATTTTGTATTTAGGCTTTAAGTATCTACTTATGTGGACTATTTTGCGCTGAGACTAAGTACCATTACTGACCAGGGAGTATTGACCATGATTAATGATGACGAACAAACTTATCCCACTATCTTGCGTATGCCCGAAGTTGAAAGACGCACAGGTTATAAAAAATCACACATCTACGAACTGATCAAAAATAATCAATTCCCGCCATCGATTCGTATCGGTGTTCGTTCTGTTGGTTGGAATTCAGCGGAAATTGATAATTGGATTGCTGAGCGACTTGCGAACGTCAATTAACCCTTAATCCTCAAATACAATAAGGAACATGGTATGCAAGTACTCTCAGTGATTTCGACTAAAGGTGGAGTAGGAAAAACGACTGTGGCAGCAAATCTTGGTGGCTTTATGGCTGATGCAGGGCTTAGTGTTTTATTAATCGATTTAGATATACAACCTACGCTGTCGAGTTATTACAAATTACGCCATACAGCAAAATCTGGTATTTATGAGCTGATCTCAACCAATGAAACCAGGCTAGAACATTTAGTTTCTCACACGACAGTAGATAATCTTCATCTTATTTTTTCCAATGACGACAAAGGTCAATTAAATACCCTACTACTTCATGCACCCGATGGCCGTTTTCGGCTTAAGAATTTAATGCCTATTTTCGAGCCTCACTATGATGTGGTTATCATTGATACCCAAGGTGCACGCAGTATTTTACTCGAAATGGCGATTGTTGCTTCAACCCATTTACTCTCTCCCATTACCCCCGAGGTTTTGGCTGCGCGTGAATTTAAGCGTGGGACACTGCAACTGATTGAGGATATACAACCTTTACAACATTTAGGCATCAGTATTCCTGTTATCAATCTATTGATTAACCGAGTACCGAGTGTATCTAACAATGCCAAGTTAATTAAAACGATGTTAGAAACGTTATTTCAACATGATAGTAGCCTATGTCTGCTTCAGACTTACATTCCGGCAATAGAAGCCTATACACGATCCCCCATACTTGCGGAGCCCGCCCATCGATTAGAGTATAAAAAACCTGCTGGTAGAGTGGCATCTGCGGCTATCGACTCTATGCGAACTTTAGCGCAAGAACTATTTCCACAATACTCTTTGCACTTTGAACGTCTACGCGGCAGGCCTGATAAGGTGGTGAAGTATGACACCTAAACAGCTAGCTGCTATAAAAAATAAGCAACTTCATCCTTTTATTAGTTTTGCGCTGAGTGAAGGCTGGCATGTGAAATTGTCGCCCAAGGGAAATATTCAACTCAAGCGAAAAGGCTATGCCAGTATTTACAGTGCCAGTTATTTATTAGAAACAAAGCAATATACAGCAGAGAAATTGATTCAATTTCCTACTAGCGTGAAAGGAGAGAAATAATGTCTGGAATAACAAATAAAAATGCAGAACAATTATTGGCTAGCAATTTTAATAAAGCCGGCACGATTGTTGAAAAATTATCAGACCCGCTCGTTATTACGCCGATGCTGTTAACGCTCGAACAAATAAAACCTTACGACCATAATCCACGTCAAAGCCGTAATCCTAAATATGATGAGATTAAAGCGTCGATTAAAGAAAGAGGACTTGATGCTCCCCCCCCTGTTACCCGTAGACCTGGGGACGAGCAATACATGATTAGAAATGGTGGTAATACAAGGCTTGAAATCTTGTGGGAGCTTTGGCAGGAAACTAAAAATGAAACATTTTTTAGGATTAATACCTTATTCCATCCGTGGACTGGCGAAGTTACATTACTGACGGGGCATCTTGTAGAAGATGAATTGCATGGAAGACTAACTTATATCGATAGAGCTATCGCTGTTGTTGGAGCGGCAAATGTTTATAAAAAAGAAATCGGTATGGATTTCACGCAATCACAACTGGCACAGAAATTAAGTCACGATGGTTATCCGATTAGCCAGCCTACCATTAGCCAAATGATGGATACCGTAAATTATTTATTCCCCGTGATCCCTCAACAACTCAATAATGGGATGAGTCGAAGTCTTATTGAAAAAGTATTACGCCTACGAAAAATAGCTAAAGCCACTTGGAATAAACAGAATAAGATAAATAATGTTGAAACAGAACAGAGCTATACGTTTGATAACTTATTTATCGAAGTTTTATCGCAATACAACGATCAACCACTGGATTTAAATCGATATCAAGATGAATTAATTGGTCGTATGTCCAGTATTTTTGAGTGTAGTTATGAATTGATTGAATTGGAATTTAATGAGAAACAGGCGAGACAACGTTCACTAGAAACACCATCAACAACCACTGATGATGATTTTGATGAAGCCAGTCTTTTTGCAAATGAACCCATAAACATTGATAACTCAGATATTGAGTTAGATGAAACACAGATACTTGCTATTACGGCCCCCAAACGGCCTTTAACGCCTAAAGTGAATACCGTCACACGAACAGCCGTCGATGGTACAGATATTGGTGATAAAAACCAAAATCAAAAGGCACCGATATTACACAATGATGATAATGAATTTATTGACAATACACCACAAACAGACGGGACTTTCAGTCAACCTCCGTGGATTGACACTAACACAACACCAAGACTAGAACAAATACAACAACTAATCGATCAATACAATCATCATTCTGAGCCCGATAGCAGCGAAATAATCATACAAACTATTCCTATGCAATCAGGTGTAATTTCTCCTAGTTCTGAGAACTTGAACGATCAAGATGAAATCCATCAAATTGACGTATTAAGACAACAGATTGGACAATTATTGAATGAAATTGTTTATACAATCAGTGATGAGTCTTTCATCGTGTTGACAGACAAGGGATTAGGTTTTAATTGTACAAAAATACTTTCAGAAAATAAGTCGGTGCAAACACTAATTGATTTATTACAAGCGCTATTAAATCAACCACCGACAATGGAAAACGAAGCATTACTCAAACTAATAAGTCTGCTGACAGGTTTACAGAGCCGAAATACAGAGGTTGTTCGGCTTGATGATACCAGTTTTATCAAATTAATACGGGTATTTCGCTTGATACGACAATATGTTGATTTAACTCATGATAATGGAGGATGAGAAAATGTCTGGTCATCCAATTAATCAAGCCATTATTGCACAACTATTATTTGATTTACGTAATGGACAACTGCGTCGGGCGCTAGACATGGGGTTTAGTGAAGAAGATTTAACGCTTCTTCAAGATCCAGAAATGCTGAGTGTACTGGTTAATAGCTCGGTACGTTGGTCCACAGTGAGCGTCAATGCTGAAGTAATGCATCGTTTACTTAGCCGTGTTAAAGACAGCGATAAAGAAATACAAATGATCGATCTGATGCTCAAATACGGTGCTAGTAGTAAGCTGCTAGCCGAAGCATTTGGTTTAGATCCTCGTGAAGTCGCTCTGCGTAAGCGTGTAAAAGGTATCGATAAAAAGCAAGGACGTTGGCAAGAAATTACTGAAGAACAAGACCACCTGCTTTGGCGTGAGTGGCAAGCTAAAATTCAACAATATCAACTTGATAAACATGATGCACTCGATATGGCTAAAGTTTGCATGATCTTGTCAAAAAAACATGGTATACAAATGGCAATGATCTGGCAAGCGATGGAAAAGTGGATTGAAATGCCATGACCTACAGTGATAAGCATCAAAGACAAGATGGATTTATCTACAGTGGCAATCGACATGAAAGCGTCCCGAGGGCGCTTTTTTTTGATAAACGCTTAACCCCTCTTGAGCGTAATGCCTGGCAAATTATTCGATTATGTTTAGATAGCAATGGTACTACCAATGTCCCAACTTATGAGTACCTACAGCAGTTTTTAACTTCCATGCCTTGTACTGAAAAAGCGTCAACCGAAACGGTTGCTCGTGCGTTGAGTATTTTGAGGCTCACACGTTGGCTTAGTGTCATTAAACGGCGCGCTAAAGATGGGACAAAACAAAGCAACCTTTATGTTTTACATGACTCTCCGTTAACGCCTTTTGAGGCATTGAGTTTAGATGAGGATTACTTAACTTTGGTGTGTGACTCAATGAATCATGCCAGTAAAGCGATCCAGTTAGTAGCGGCTGAGGTATTAGACGATGTGGCAAACGATGCTTATTTAAGTACTAAACAGCTACCGTCACGCTTAGACCTACTATTAAATCGAACCATCGAACAAAATGATCTAGAAAAGTTATCCACAGTTCACAAATCCGAAGGAAGTACAATGGACTTACTTCGGAATCAGAGAAAACAAATTTCGGAATCCGAAACAGGTACGCAAAGCCTGAAAACTAAGGATATTCGGAATCCGAAGTCTGCTATTAGTAGTAATAAAAATAAAATACTACTACCACCCTATCTACCTGATCGGTTTTATAAATTGAGTACAACACAGCGGACTGGAATATTAAAAGTAATGTCGCAATTATCAACGGAAGTACAGCAGCAAGTACTTAATGAATGGGATGGACGCTGCACTCTGCAAAAAATCAACAACCCCGCTGCTTACTTGTTTGGTATTACTCAAAAAGCGATCAAAGGCGAGCTTAATGAGTTGCGGACAGAACAAAAAAGTAGTGAACAGCCGGAGCTACAAATCGAAGCGAAGGATGAAAGTCCAACAAGTCCTCATCAAGATAAACGAAAAATTCAAGCGCATATAGACCATTTAAAACAGTTACTTGTTACAAATAGATAAAATTTTCACTAGTTCAATTAGTGTTATTCAATGCGTTTACATCTCATCTTTGAGTTTATCGTGGCATTAGCTATATCATTATCATTTACCAATATCGTTAACTGGTTAGTTTTTTCAAATTCATTCTCGGAAATGTAAGAAAACTCAGCGTACAATTCTGATTCGGCGCCATTTGGTTGTTTATATTTATCATGATGTAATTTCTCAAGTGAACTTGCAACACGTTTCCTATCTACGTTTGTATAGAATACCCCATCATCAATTGAATATGAAAATTTAGGTGTTGTATTATATATCTCGTTGCTAGTACTTGCTATAGAGCCATCTAAATTGAATAAAGTCATTTTATAGTCGCTATATTGGTATTCCCAATTTCCGCTTAGATACTTTTCTGTTATTTGTTTATCGTTATGACATCCTACCAAAACAAAACTAATTAGTATCAAAAGTGATAAATGTTTAATCATTAATCTTCTCTATTTTCTTTAAAAATGTCGTTAATTGTTGCTAAATTTAATAAAAATATAGCTAAAATAAATATAGAAAGTTATTTCACGAAAGTGAAAATATTTCAAATTATATAGTATTTAGAATTTTTGTAATTGTTTAGATTAAGTAAACTCATTATGGTTATTTCTTGTCAAAAAAATTATTCGGGGGCGAATAAAATAATTGGAGAGTTTCTTGTCAAAAGTTTTATTCGGGGGCGAATAAAATAGTTGGGGAGCTTTTTGTCAAAAGTTTTATTCGGGGTCGAATAAAATAATTGGGGAAATTTCTGTTAAAAAAATTATTCGGGGTCGAATAAACTAAGCCTAGATAATTTAAGTTTAGTGAATGACTAATAAAATAAAAAAGCTTGAAAATTCGCCATCATAATCAAAAAAAGCATCGAAATTAGCTAATTGATTGCAAGTTTGCATCTCATGCTTATGATACTAAAAATAATCTGCACTTGAATTTATATTTAATACAGACTCTCTTCTTTTACTCCGTCATAGTGTGCCTTCCATTTAGTTATCACAATAAAAGAGGCTTTTATGACAGACAATAAAGTCGGTGTACTGCAAAGCCAAGTCGCTTTACAAGTGCATACTTCGCAATCGGTTCGTTTGTGGCATGGTCGTAAACCAGACTATGAAAAAAATTTACCCGGTATATTTGGATTACAAAACTTTCTCTTCATTACCAATTTAATCAATAAAGGTTCAAAGCGAGGCGATCCATATTCAGACTGGTATATGCTGCGTGTCGAAGAAAAACTTGAACAGACTAAAACAGTCTTAAATGAGTTAAATAGTCAAATTGATGAGATTATCTCAACGTTGCCCAAAGCACTGATTTTTACTGAAACAATAAGTGCTGAGCCTGCACAATTTTCTTTTTCAGCACGTTCACATATGGGCTATCAGGCGGTATATATTTTAGCTCAGTATGATGAGATAGCCCGTAAAATTGTGCAGGCGGTGCAGTTTGGCTTAATTGATTTAATTACTAGAAATCATTTATTCGAAATAGGCGATCACGCTTTAAGAAGTCTATTTACATTAGTTCAACGGTATCGTTATTCAGGGATTACACGTATTGATTTAATACAAAATAATGCTGCTGCCATCGCCGCCATTGCTAAATTTGGAGAAGTACCACCTGATATTATCTCTGGGCAATGGCGGTCTCGTTTTTCTCCCCCTTTACGTGATAATGATGAACTAATCTCTCATGGGGAATTGGATAACGAGGACGACGATGAGTTCATCATTAATGTCTCATCGAAAGACGAGGTGCAAGAAACATCATGATACCAAGGGATGAAGGCATTCAGTCATTTTATTATCGAGTACTGCAACACGATGCCTTCTTAGTGCTGAAACACGCTGACTCTCTAAAAGGTCTTTTTAAAGGTAAGAGTCTGAGTGAGCTTGCATCCAATAGTTTGACCTTACGTGATGAATTGATTGAGTTAGCAAAAGAACACGCTTTATCTCAGGTGAAAGCTTACCCCTTTGCATTATTACCCGTTGAATTGGCTTTACAAACAACGGGTGCAGGCACTGCATTTTTAAGGTGGCGAAAAAAAGATCGGAGCAAGATGGGCGTAAGTTTATGGGAGGCGTTGGTCAACGAGCCACAGGTTTCGGAGAAACTAATTAATGACCTTTATCTTATCGAGTGTGAGCGAATACGGCTCAATATGAAAATTAGTATTTGCCACACCATTTCACGTAGGGCAACCGAGGGAGAAAAACAATTGCAACAAGCACACCATATTTATCAACGCAGAGTTAACAAGTCAATGTTATAGGAGAATGCAATGAGTACATTTTTTATTGGCACCGGTAATGTAGGGGCCGAGCCAGAATTTAAAGTCTTTCCACAAGGTAATGAAGCACCCCGTAAGATGCTACGATTGAATGTTCGATTTGATAACCCAATACCAAGCAAAGAAGGCTATCAGGATCGGGGGGGATTTTGGGCCGCGGTGGAAGTCTGGCATCAAGAGGCAGAACAGTGGAATGAACTGTATCAGAAAGGGATGCGTGTCTTAGTACAAGGTCGCATGACGTATCAAGAGTGGGAAGATAAAACCACGGGTGAAAAACGCTCCGCGTTTAAAATTGAAGCGCGTGATGTGGGTATACTGCCGCATCGAGTACTGAGTATTGCACTGGAAACCAAGCCGGATAAACCACAAGAATCGGCACCACCCTATATGGAGGAACCCGATTAAACGCTATTTGGTTATTTAAAATAAAATAACGGCTAATTTATGTTTTTTAGCTACAAATAAGCTACATATTGCTACATTTTAATTATTTTTTTAAGAGGATGTAATTTATGCGGCTTATTTTATGTGAGAAACCCTCACAAGGCAGAGATATCGCGAAAGTTGTAGGAGCAACAACGCGTGGTGAAGGCTGTTTGACGGGGCAAGGTATTACGGTGACCTGGTGTGTGGGACACTTACTCGAAACCGCACCCCCTGAGCATTATGATGAAAATTATAAAAAATGGGCACTCGAACACTTACCGATTATCCCACAACAATGGCAAATGCTCGTATCGAGCAAGACTAAAAAACAATTTACTGTGGTTAAAAAACTTTTAACTCAAGCCGATGAATTAGTCATTGCCACCGACGCTGACCGAGAAGGTGAAATGATTGCCCGTGAACTTATTGATTACTGCGGTTATAAAGGAAAAATACAGCGATTATGGTTATCCGCACTCAATGGTGCGTCCATTCGAAAAGCGTTTAGCGAATTAAAGTCAGGTGATTCGACTGTCTCTATGTACTACTCAGCATTGACCCGTTCACGCTCTGATTGGTTGATTGGAATGAATCTTTCAAGGCTCTTCACTTTACTCGGTAGGCAAGCTGGTTATGATGGCGTGTTATCGGTAGGAAGAGTACAAACCCCGACACTTAATCTGGTCGTAAAACGTGACCGAGAGATTAAGCACTTTATTCCAAAACCTTACTGGACGATAAACGTATCGTTAAAAAATGGAACTCAGCCTTTTATTGCCAGTTGGTGTGTACCCGATAATCTTAGTGATGAAGCCGGACGGTGTATTCATCAGCAAGGTGCAATATCGGCATTTAATCAACTTAAAACGAACCCTATTGCCCAAGTATTAGACGTTCAAACCGAGCGTATTAAAGAATCACCACCATTAGTCTTTGATCTAGGCACCTTACAAGAAGTCTGTTCCCGCAAATTTGGTTTAGGCGCGCAAGAAACTTTAGATATCGCTCAAGCCCTATATGAAACCCACAAAGCCACTACTTATCCACGTTCTGATTGTGGCTACTTGCCAGAGTCAATGTATGCAGAAATTACCACTGTACTTAACGCTTTAATTAAAACCGACCCTAGTTTACAAACCACTGTGAATAAATTAAATACAGGGCTTAAATCACGGGTTTGGAATGACAAAAAAATTACCGCCCACCACGGTATTATTCCGACGATGCAGGCAATTAATCTCAGTGCAATGAACGAAAAAGAGCGTGCGGTATATGAGTTAATCAGAACCTATTATCTTTGTCAGTTTATGCCAAGCCATGAATATGATCGCACCGTAGTCAATTTAAGTTGTAGTCATCAAGTGCTTAAAGCTACTGGCAAACAAATTGTTGTTGCAGGCTGGCATAGCCTTTTAAAACCTGAGTTGCCAGAATCTGAAAAAGAAGAGAAATTAGTGATCTTGACGAAAGGACAAGTGTTGCCAGCGCTGAAACAAGGAGATAACTGTCAAGTTATTGACTGTGGGCTTAATGACTTAAAAACCACCCCACCTAAGCCATATACCGAAGGTGAACTAATTAAAACCATGAAAGGGATAGCGCGGTTTGTGACTGACCCTCGGCTTAAACAAAAATTGAAAGAAACCACGGGTATTGGTACAGAAGCAACCCGTGCAGGGATTATTCAATCGCTGTTAAAACGCGGTTATTTAGTTAAAAAAGGCAAAATCCTGCAAGCATCCGATGCGGCTAATGCGCTTATTGATGCCGTTCCCGCAGCCATTATTGATCCGGGTATGACCGCGTTATGGGAACAAGCCCTTGATGGCATTGAACAAGGCAGTATGACTATGCAAAGTTTTTTGAGCAAACAAAGTGAATGGATATCATCACTGATCAAGCACTATGCACAGACAGCGTTAGTTATCAAAGCCAGTCACCAAAAATTATGCCCAAGTTGTCAAGCTGTGATGAAAAAACGTAAAGGCCCCAAAGGTGAGTTTTGGGCATGTAGCCGTTATCAAGACTGCAAAATTACCCAAAATATCAGTAATAAGAAACCTCGCTTTAAAAGCACATAGATTTTGACTTTGGGAAAATGAATGAGAAAACTATTAGATAATTACCTTGTTATTCAGCATCGAACAACTGTCATCGACCATTTATTTAATGATTATGATCTCACATATCAATTTCAATCTATTTATACATTTATTGACAAAAAAAAAGGACTGGCCTACTGCACTCAATCAACTCAAGCCAATCATTGAAAAGTTTGCTTTGAATTATCCCGAAAGATCGACGGATGATATGATTGATTTCTTTGACCAATTGCTAATGCAGATGATCAGATATAAACGATTTAAAGATCAAATTGATGTGATGCACAGTGCAATATACGAGTTGCTAGATACACAAACCATCAATATAACCGTTTTATTTAAATTGGCACTCGTCTTTGACGATGGTCACGGCCTACGAAAACTAGTTATGCGTAAAAGAAAATTAGTATTGACTAAGAAAACGATTTAATCAGCTCTCAGTAAAATACAAGTTAGAGGAAGTTTGTATTTAATAATGTGACTAATGGTCTAACTTAGCAGTATCTCCTGTGTGGCATGTGCCACATTAACTTTTTAGGAGATACACTATGTTTGTATTGAGCTTATTTGACGGAATTAGCTGTGGGCGTGTAGCGCTTGATCGAGCGAAAATTACCGTCACTCGTTATTACGCATCGGAAATAGATAAGTTTGCTATTCAGGTGAGCCAGAATAACTATCCTGATATTATTCGTTTAGGGGACGTTACGCAGTGGCAAAATTGGGATATTGATTGGGCCAAAATTGATCTGGTATTGGCTGGTTGTCCTTGCCAAGCCTTCTCATTTGCCGGTAAACGACTTGGCTTTGATGATCCACGAGGGCAACTCTTTTTTACCTTTGTAGATATTTTGAATCATATCAAGTCACTAAACCCTAGCGTAAAATACCTCCTTGAAAATGTTCGCATGAAAAAAGAACATCAAGAGGTCATTACCGAGTATATGAAAGTAGAACCACAGATGATTGACAGTAATTTAGTCAGCGCTCAGAATCGTAAACGACTGTACTGGTTTAACTGGCAAGCACCACAACCCGAAGATAAAGGTATTTTACTGGCTGATATATTGTTACCCGTCTTCTCTGAAGACTATTTATGCTCTGATGGATGGCATCATTGGTGGGAAAAAAAAACAATTTCAGCTACAAAAGAAATACTCACAAATTGGTAATCTAGCCAATAAAGCTATAACACTTACCAGCCGTATGTATGCCAACTGGCAAGGCAATTTCATCGAAGTTTCGCAATATTTCATCTCTCAGCAACAAACCGAAAAACTCATTTTAAACGAAAACGCCACACGCAAAGTGGGCTATTTTGGTAAAGAACATCAATCTAGTCGTGTTTACCGTATCTTTGATAAATCTATTACGTTGAGTGCTCAAGGTAATCAAACGGGGTTTTATCTATTCAAGTGCAGAACACCTAACAAAGAAAACGTTAGAGGTGATGGAAGGCGCTTTGGCGAGGGTGATAAGTTTTATACCTTAACAACCGTTGATCGGCATGGCATTTTAGCTTATCCGTATATCAGGCGGTTGCATCCTGTAGAGTGTGAACGATTACAAACACTGGATGATGGTTATTCGGATGGGATTTCTGATAATCAGCGCTATCGCTGCCTTGGTAACGGATGGACTGTTGATGTCATTGCCCATCTTTTAAGCTACATGAAAGATTAACTCACTCAATAACATGCGCCCATTGATGGGCGCATCACCTATTAGAAAAAAAAGACTTATTCATTTTATATTGAATAAGGTAACACGTTTACATTTAGTCATGATAGTCATTGTTTATATTATTAGAGACATAGCAATGACGAAAAATTTATACAATATTATTTCGATATCATCAGGTAAAGACAGTACCGCGTTATTATTAAATGCCATCGAGCGCGAAGTACCAAACCTAACTGCTGTTTTTATTGATACAGGAAATGAACATCCTATCGTTTATGATTATATCAATTACCTTAGTCAAGTAACCCAAATTCCTATAACAACAATAAAGGCCGACTTTACTGATGAAATCGCGAGGCGTATTAATTTTATAGCTAATGACTGGCCAAAAAACGGGATTTCTGATGCTATTTGTCAACAAGCCATTGAATTATTAAAACCGACCAATAACCCATTTTTAGATATGTGTTTATGGAAAGGAATGTTTCCATCGGGCAAAAGACGATTTTGTACAGCAGAATTAAAGCTTTATCCCATCTATGAACAAATTTATCTGCCATTATTAGATGCTGGTAATAGTGTAGAAGTCTGGCAAGGTGTTCGTGCTGATGAATCTCATAAACGAGCGAAACTTCCACTGCGTGATTGTGTAGGCATATTTAAAAATGGAGCGGAGCACCACAATTATCGCCCGTTGTTAGATTGGACAGTAGAAGAAGTATTTTGGCAACATAAAAGGCATGGGATAAAACCTAACCCACTTTATAAATTAGGCATGGGGCGAGTGGGTTGTATGCCATGTATCTACTGTAGGAAAAGTGAATTGTTGCAAATAGCAATGCGTTTTCCTGAGCAAATAGAGCGCATAATTGAATGGGAAGCTTTAATTTGCAAAGTGAGCAAAACAGGAAAAGCGACTTTTTTCCCTTCTAGAAAAAATCGAGGCGACGGGATTATCAACGTAGTCAAATGGTCGGCGACTAAGCGAGGATCGAAACAAATAGATCATGACAGAATTAATGAAGCACAAATTCAGTGTCATTCGATGTATGGATTATGTGAATAACCTTTCTCAAAAATATACAAGCTTCAGTTTATTTTTTTTCTTTAAATAAATTCAATAATTATTAAAGTTAGCTCTATGTTTCGCTAACGTGGTTAGCAACATGACCCAGACCGATCTAACCTTTGATTCGGTGGTAGGCCCCAGAGCCTATTTGGTTAGACCACCCACATTAGTTTCCGCTCCGGTGGGGGATCATTGTTAATGCAATGAAGGTTACATGAATTTAACTTGACTTAAATGACTTTAAAAAACACTGCATCCCTGCGGGAAACTTTCCCGTAAAGGTATAAGTTTCTTGCATTGATATTTGGAGAAACTTATGACAGCAGCACTGACCAAAAACTTAATAAAGTACATGAATCGTATTCAAGAAGTAGTAAAAACACGCCTGTTTTTAGAAAATTGGAAAGAAGCCATCGACAATATTGGTTTTGCGTTTTTTGATAATGGGACTTCGTTAGAAGAAGCGTTATTACCGATTGACTTAAAACCGAATCTCAATGTGATTAACCAATTAGCTCAGTGCTTGTCTTGTGATGATCGTCTGTTTTTGAACGTATTGCTTTATTTTTATGATGCAACGCTCGTTTCTAAGCACACAATTATTCAATTGAGTACACTCGATGAGAGACGTAAAAGACTACTGATGCATTTAGTTGAAAATTATTTACCTACTCATTTTGAGGAGGTGAAACAATGAAACGTTATCAAATTAAACGAATATTAGCGTTACTTGATGTTGAAACTAATGCGCTACTATTTATTCCTTTACATGAACAACAGGATTATTTACGCCCTGTTTCAATTACCGAGAAAATTTATTTCAATGAACAATTTGCTTTGGTTGCAAATGATTCATTAATACCGAAGGAACTGTGGTCACAGTGCCCACGAGAAGGTAAGTTTCTGAAACATTGCTATCGAGTAATTGATACTAGCAATGGGATGGAAAATATCTCTCTTGGCATTTATCTAGATAGGGCTTCTGCTCAGTCAATGATCGACCAACTAGTCAATTCTTCAAGTTATGGAAAAGTGTGGGAAATCAGTACCAGACATATAACACGCGAAGCTCTCAGTTATTTACAACAGGAGATCGATAAACAAACGGAATATCAAGCTCTAAATTTTGAACTTTTTGCAATTCCGGGGATTATTGAAGATTTTGTGGCAGTCAAATTAATGGCAATGCCTTGGACAGATGAAAACTTATTCTATCAGTTCGATTTTACAAGGCAAAATTTAATAGAAAGACAAAAACAGGCAGGCTTGCCTGATTGTTTTATTGAATTGTTACATAAAGCCGCACAAGAAGAGGTCCGGATCTTAGTTTTTGATTCGCTTGAAGATCCCATAAATGGGCTTGAAACTTACGACAAATAATCGCTTAACCACCCAATGGGGAAATTATCTCCCCGTGGGAAATAATTTCTCCTTATTTTTTAATTAATTTGGAGAACACCCATGTTAGACAGACAAGAAATCAAAAACACAATCGCTAAACTTGCAAGCCCTCATTTGGGGCGTAATATTCGTGAATTTCGTTATCAAATCATCGATAATTATCATGAACCCAGTGCATTATTAGGTATGGTCTTTGACCATAAACCCTTTGAGGGCAAAATTGTTGCATACACCGATACCATGATGCTGGTCAAAATCAGTCTTAAAGAATTTCGGGTTATTGATTTAACGTATGTGACTGAAAAACCGGCTGTCGGTAGTAAAATTTTAGTTACGCCTTATGCGAGGCGTAATTTCAATCAAAAACGCATTGATGAACCCGAAAAGGAAATCAAAACCACCCGTGATGGTAGTCAGTATGTGGTGACACATCATGTATTAGGTGGTAAAGATGTCGAATTACCACTGCCGATTACAAGAGAGGATATTCAGTGTGATTCTTTAAAAGAATTAATTAATCAACTGGAGCAATTACCCGCCCCAGATGGATTAAGAAAAATTGCCCATGTGTTAGTCGATGCCGGCGCAACCGATTTTACGGTGGTTGACCCTGCATACAAGAACATTGTTGAAACACCACCTAGCGTTTCGTTTACGGTGGACAATCCTAAATGTTGTGGACGTGTTGCGATTAACTATGACCGCTGTGCGGATGCTTATGATATTGAGCACACACACAATGGCCAAGTGATTAAGCGTTTGGAAAATCTTTATTTTGTTGATTTAGCTTCAAACCTTGTTGATTTAATCGATGATGGTGCTTGGCAGCAAATTCATATTGAAGTACTTAAAAAGAGTAAAACAACACATTAATTTGTTTTATAACGTTGTTAACCCATTGGGAAATGTCCCCAATGGGGCATTTCCCTCGACTAAGAGGAACATGAAATGCAGCAACAAGAAATAATCGAACTAGAATTTAACAAGCAATACCTTGAAAGGTATCTTTATCAAAGTCATGAGTATGATGATACCCCTGACGATTTAACGGTAAGTTTTGATAGGTCCTTAATTAAGCAAGCTGAAGAAATTTTTAAACAGTATCCTGCGTTATTTAACGTCACTTTTGATGCTTGTGTGACAAGTAATAGCTTTGAAGGTAAGTTACGCACCGATTTAATTCATTTTTACAACCAGACTAATGCCATTTATATCAGTTTTCGAAATGACTGGACTGGCTGTGTTTATGAGTTATGCCTGTCAGATAGATTAGATACATTAGCAATCGAGCAGTTATCCCCACTTTCTGTTTATGAAACGGTGGATAACCTTGCTAATTAACCGAAATAAAACAACTTAATGAGATTGCTTACTAAATAAACAGTTAGTTAACTAATCAGTTAGGTTATCAATTCATTGTTCACCCTATTGGGATATCTCCCAATGGGGGATATCCCTTTTTTATTTAACTCAAGGAGATATTCGATGACAAATCAAAAAACACTGGCGGAATTAAGTGAAGCCGTTACTCAATTTTTTCCAAAGATTCAATTACAAATCATTATTGATGCCTGTTTTGATCATGAAAATGATGAATGGCAGGTAAATCAACAATACTATCGGGATTTACTACAAGGTTTTGCTGAAATATTTCAGAAAATGCCAAAGACCTATGAAACAAATCCAGAGCAATTTGATGAAAACGGCAATGAAATACTCGAAGAAGATGCCTCTTCAGGTGGTAATGCTATTGCCTATCTGCATTATTTTGTCGGTGGCTGCGATTGGTGGATCACTGAAAAAGATATGGAAGAAGAACAGTTACAGGCATTTGGTGTTGTCAAGTTAGGGAATAACCGTCCTGAATTTGGCTATATCAATTTGGTTGAACTCTCAAACAGTGTGATAAAGCATTCCAGTGGGATGCCGTTATCTGTCGAGCTGGATTTCCATTGGCAACCCAAAAGGCTAAAGGATATTCCAGAGCTTGCCTCATTATTTCCTAACGTCCATCAATAAACTAAGCGGTGATATCTTATGTTTTATGAAAATGATATTCCTCAACCTATTGGTGAACTGGAAAAAATAGCGGATGGTTATGGTATTCGTATTACCGATGTGGATATTTGGCAGCAGGCTAAATGGAGTGAAAACCCACCACATTTAGGGAATGTGTATGTCAGTTTATTATTTAGCCAACTGGCTGAAAAAATAAATGAACACTACCCAAACCTTGAGGTGGACTACTTTATTAATGGTCTTGATACACACTTTTATCTTAACCGAGAAAGCATCACCAGCGTGAAACAATTTAATGCGCTAATTGCCAACAATTAAACCATTAAATCAATAGTTACCCATTGGGAAACAGTACCCAATGGGGCTGTTTCCTTAAACAATTAAGGAGCCAACAATGATACAACGTTTTGTTAATTTTAATCCGTTTCAACGAGGATTTAGCGATTTTAAAATCGAGCGGCTAGCAATGGTGTACACCCAAGATTTACCTTGGTGTTTACATCACGCATCGATACATCCCTCTCACGAGGCAATGAAAGATTTTGAATTTGAAAATCAAGAAGCCGTTTTTGATGATCATCATGTCAGTCTGATGCAATGTGTTGGTAAGACCCGGCTAGATGAATGTCGTTATCGCGGGCAACTCATTAAAATTATCTATCGCGTCTTAGCAACAGAATATGCCTCTCAAGTGATTATTGGTGAAACGTTGAGTTTATTAGAGGCTGAGCGAATGATTTATAATATTCAAATACAAACGGGGCACTATAACCGCTGTTTTGAAATTAGTAGCTCACACCTGCCAGCCAATGATTTAAGAGACTTAAAAGAACGGGCAGAAGAAATTCCTCAAATTGTGGATGCGCCATTTTTACTCGACCTGTTTTTGATTAACAATGAGCGCAATGATAATTTCGATTTAGGAATTCGTCTTAATCGAACACCTTGGACTGAAGATGATCTGCTACAAAAAGTATTGTGCAGTGGTTCAACAGATTTGCGTGAGGACTATCTTGAGGACGGTCTTTCAACGCAGTTGATTGGTTTATTATTACTTGCCGGTAAAGCGGATGTCCGGCTCATTATTTTTAGTGATAATGCGCCCATCTTACCAAGGCTTGCGACTTACTGATTTAACGATTTAATCGTTATTACCCATCGGGAAGTTTTATTCCCGTTGGGAATAGAGCTTCCCCTTATTTTTATTTTATAAGGAGAAATACCATGAGTCGATTTGTAGCGTGTTTAACTGATTGCGAGCAAACCCTACTTGCCGATCTTTGTTACGAATTTATACAACAAAAAGGCGAATTACCAAGTGATGATGAGCTCTATCACATCATTAAACAAAGTCATTCGCTAGATGATGCATTCCATCAAATTAACCAACTATTTGCAATGAAAACTAAGGAAGCCTTATTAAATGCTGTTTCTATTCATCATCGTTATAAAATAGCCGAAAAATTAATCACCAAATTTAAACAAAGCACCGACAGCCCTGCTGATGACAGCTGTTCTTTTCAATTCAGACATTATGATATTGAAAATCCTGATATGGAAAGTTTATTGAATCTTTATGATTATTTAGAAACGATGGAAGTAAATAGACTTTCACCAAACATGAATATTCAGAAGACGTTAATTTTAGATGTTAGTAAGCAAGTGTCTGATTCAGTACTTGATGTTGTCGAGGAGGGCGTTTATTTGCCTGTGGTCGATAGTAGTTGTGGAGAATCTGAAACTATCATCATAGAGCTAGCCTTTTTGCGTGATATGGCAAAAAAAAATGAGAATACGAAACAAATACTTGAAGATTTATACAACGTATTAGCGGAGTCACGAGCTGATTTAAACGCTGTATTACACCAATGTGAGCCTTACTTGTTAGTTCTTCAGGTAAGTTTGGCATAAACAATACAGGAAGAGAACTTTTTCTCTTTTTGAACTGAACCCATAAAGTTGGACAGTAAGTTTACTAAGTATAAAAGATTGTGCTCTAATTTGTAGCACAATCTTTTTATTTTACTATGAATGAAAGTATTTCTTTCTAATCCATAAAGAAACATTAACCAGAAGAATGAGTACAGGCACTTCTACTAATGGTCCAATTACTGCCGCAAAAGCTACGGGAGAAGCTAAACCAAAGGCTACAATAGCCACTGCAATGGCTAGTTCAAAATTATTACTTGCAGCAGTAAAAGACATAGCAGTAACTTTTGGATAACTTTCATTGGCTAACTTACCCATTGTAAAACTTAAGATAAACATGACAACAAAATAGATAGTTAGAGGGATCGCAATACGAATAGCGTCTAAAGGTAGCTTAACAACTTCATTACCTTTTAAGCTAAACATAGCCACAATAGTAAATAGTAACGCAATTAATGTAATAGGGCTGATTTTAGGTAAAAATTTATTTTGATACCAACCATCTCCTTTTACTTTTCGTAAAAAGTAACGAGTTAAAAAACCTGCTAAAAAGGGTATACCTAAATAGATAAGAACTGCTTCAGCAATAGTGCCAAAACTTACATTAATCACACTTCCCGCTAAACCAAATAAAGGCGGTAAGTAAGAAAGATAAAACCAAGCAAAGAGACTAAAAAATAGAATTTGGAAGATAGAGTTGAAGGCAACCAGTGCAGCAACATACTGATTATCCCCCTCAGCTAATTGATTCCAAACCAGCACCATAGCAATACAACGCGCAAGGCCAATTAAAATCACACCGGTCATGTATTCTGGATAATCGCGTAAAAAGATAATAGCCAAAAGAAACATTAAGGCGGGACCAATTAACCAGTTCTGTATTAATGATAAAGTGAGGATTTTTTTATCTTGGAAAATTTTAGGGAGTTCTTCATAACGTACTTTTGCCAAAGGTGGATACATCATTAAGATAAGACCAATAGCAATAGGTATATTAGTAGAACCAACAGATAATGCATTAAGCTTATCTGGCAAGGATGTAAATACCGTACCTAAGATAATACCTAAAGCCATTGCAGCAAAAATCCATAGCGTTAAGTAGCGGTCTAAAAAAGACAGTTTTTTTACAGGTGTGTTCGTTGGGCAAGTCATAATAATTTAACCTATATTATTTGGCTGATTAGTTAACTAACCAGCGCTTCTCTTTATCAATTGGCTAATTTAGTTAAAGCATTGATACCTATCGGCTCTTCTGCCTGTAATGGTACTATTGCTGTTCGTTTAGCATATTCAGTTAATACCTTCTGAATTTGAGGTATCTCGCTTTGCGCACGTAATTGCAGTAGTTCTGATGAGGTTTCAGAGGCCGCAACACTGTTATTAATTATCCATGCCCAAGGCTCTATACCAGCACGACGTAAGTCATCTTGTAAATGAGCTGCCTCGAGTACTGGAGTTGTTTCAGCTAAGGTAGTAATAATCACCTTAGTATAATCAGGGTCTTGTAAACGCATCATGGGTGTAGTGAAATGCGTTTGACTCTTAGCCATTTGTCTAGTGACCTCTTTGTGATAAGCCCCTGTGGCATCAAGTAATAGCAACGTATGCCCAGTGGGTGCAGTATCCATCACTACTATCTTTTTACCTGCCTCACGGATAGTGCGTGAAAAAGCTTGGAATACTGCAATTTCTTCAGTACAAGGTGACCTTAAATCTTCCTCAAGTACCAGACGATCTTGCTCACTCATATCCTTACCTGTGGTTTCCAAAACATGCTGACGATAACGTTCAGTCTCTACTTTAGGATCAATGCGACTAACAGCAAGATTAGGTAGTTGTTTATCGAGTGTGTTGGATAAATGAGCAGCAGGGTCTGAAGTTGAAAGATGAACATCCAAACCCTTTTGTGCTAAATGCACGGCTATTGCTGACGCCAATGTTGTTTTACCAACACCACCTTTACCCATTAGCATAATTAAACCATGCTGTTGAGTCTCTAATTCTTTTAGTAATTGTGCTAATGAGGCGACATCAGGCAGTTGGTTATTATATTCAGCCATCCTAGATTGTGATGTTAAGCTACTATCAAACAGTTGGCTTAATGCTTTAACACCCACCAAGTTAAAAGGTTTTAATGGTAAGTAATCAGTAGGTAGTTTTGTTAGTTGGCTTGGCATTTGCTCAATAGCCTGTTGCTCGCGGGCATAAATAGCGCTAGCCAATATGTCGTTTGTGGCCTCTTGTTTACCTAGTACACCATTAACAACTAAATATTGATTATGTATACCTAATGCAGCTAATTCTTCATACGTGCGGGCAACTTCTAATAACGCCGTTTTCTGTGCTCTGGCTACCAAAACCAATCGCGTTTGTTTGGCATCGGCTAAGGCATCCACGGCATTTTGATATTGTGCTTTTTGTTTTTCTAAGCCAGCTAAAGGTCCTAAACAAGAACTACCCTCTGGATTATCACTAATAAACTCACTCCATGCACCAGGTAGTTGTAACATACGGATCGTATGCCCAGTTGGTGCAGTATCAAACACAATATGATCAAACTGTGCTAGCAATGCTTGATTAGTCAGTAAACCCGTAAACTCATCAAAGGCAGCAATTTCTGTCGTACAAGCCCCTGAAAGCTGTTCTTCAATACCCACTACCACCTCATCAGGTAGTATCCCTTTTACAGGGTCTACAATACGTTTTCTGTATTGCTCTGCCGCTGCTTGTGGATCAAGCTCAATAGCAGAAAGATTCGGCACTGCTTGAATTGGTTTAATTGTTGTACCAATAGTTTGTTCAAAAACTTGTCCAACATTTGAAGCAGGATCTGTACTGACTAATAACGTATGTTTTCCTTGCTTAGCTAATTGAATGGCTGTTGCACAAGCCAGTGAGGTTTTACCAACACCGCCTTTACCCGTAAAAAAGACAAATGGAGAGATATGCGCTAAAAAATTCATCTTAAGCACCTTTAAAGTTAATAATTAAAAAATGTATGTATTATTAGCGTAAACACGCCTAAATCAAATTAACAGCAGCCAGTTTTACTACCACAACAAGGTTTAGTTGTTTCTTGCTCATCTAATTCAATATTTGCCCATTGAGCTAATTCTTTACGTGTAGGGTAACGTCCTGCAAGAGCTACCTCTCCATCAATAAGAATAAGCGGTAACGAGTTAGAACCTGAACGCTCTAAAAACTTTTTTACTATCTCATTCTGAGCAAAAGCCATTGGTTGTTGAGATAAATTAAAACGCTCTATGTTTATGCCTTGTTTTTTTGCCCAATCCAAATCAGCGGCAAAAGTAACTAATACAGAATTTACTTCTGTACCACATACACCTGTACTACAACATAAAGCGGGATCATAAACTTGAATTGAAATCATTTTATTACTCCATCAACTATTAAAATATTTTCGTTAAAAAAATGTTGTCCAACGTCATTAAGAAGCTTTTGCAATTTATCATTAGATAATCCATCGAGAGGTTGTTGCAAGAAGAAAGTAATTGCTTGCTTAAGTTGATTGAAGGTTTGTTCAAAAACAGCTGCAATTTCTTGTTCTGTTCCTCTTGCTTTAGCAGGGTCAGTTAACCCCCAATGACTTCTTATTGCCTTACCTAAATAGATAGGACAGGTTTCACCTGCTGCCGAAGCACAAACTGTAATCACAATATCAGGCGAACTTTTTAAATCATCCCAAGACTTACTAAATAACCCTACGGTATTAATATGATGCTGTTGTAATATAGTAATTGCACTAGGATGAATATAGCCAACAGGCTGGCTACCTGCACTCACAGCACTCCATCCAGTCGGAGCGAGATTATTGAAAATTGCCTCAGCCAAGGCAGATCGGCAGGAGTTACCTGTACATAAAAAAAGAATTTGCATAGTTATATAGCTTCCTCTTTACAATCAGTTTTTCCTGACTGAGCAATGCAACATTGTTGAGTTAAATAGCTAGCTAAATTTTTCATTAATGACAAGTTTGCACGGTAACGTAAAAAGCGACCTTCTTGCACTACAGATATAAGTTGGCAATGAGTAAGTGCTTTTAAATGGAATGATAAGTTAGAAGCCGGTAAACCTAATTTAGTAGCAATTTCACCAGCCACTAATCCTTCAGAGCCATAACGAATCAGTAAACTAAAAATATCTAGGCGAGTGGGGGAGGAGATACATTCAAAATATTTTGCAGCTTGTGTTGTATTCATAATAATCATTTCTATATTTCAACTATAGTTAAAATATAAGGTAGATAATAACTTTTGTCAACTACTATTATTTGTTAGATATATTCTTATAGTATTTAAGATGACGATTTTACATCATTGTATTAGAGAGATTTCTCCTTGTTAAATAACGTTAATTTCATTATTATAAGAAATCTGTTTTTTTACCGTCACTGGAGAATGCCTGTGTAAATTTTTTGCGATAGAGTTCAATAAATAATAAATAATAAATACTCGCGTGATACACAGAGATTTTACTTCCAATCTATCTGAAAAGCTTTGATACTGAAAAAGTATATTGTTTATCATGCTGTAATTTTCTTCTTTTTGTTTTTAATGGTTTTTAATTCAATGCAATCTTTACATAAACAATGGTTTTCAAATATTAGAAATGATGTTTTATCCGGTATCGTGGTAGCACTTGCTCTTATTCCAGAAGCAATTGCCTTTTCAATTATCGCAGGTGTCGACCCCAAGGTTGGATTGTATGCTGCTTTTTGTATAGCTGTTATTACCGCCTTTACGGGAGGTCGCCCGGGGATGATTTCTGCGGCTACCGGTGCAATGGCATTATTAATCACTAGCTTGGTTAAAGAGCATGGGCTAGACTACTTATTGGCTGCTACCATTTTATGTGGTATTTTGCAGATTATTGCGGGCTTCCTAAAACTAGGTAACTTAATGCGCTTTGTTTCTCGCTCTGTGGTGACGGGCTTTGTTAATGCATTAGCTATCTTGATTTTTTTAGCACAACTTCCTGAACTGACCAATGTAACATGGCACGTTTATGTGATGACTATTGCAGGGCTTGGTATTATCTATCTTTTCCCGTATATACCTAAAGTAGGTAAACTTCTTCCTTCACCGTTAATATGTATTCTTATCCTTACAGGTATCTACATGTATACTGGAATGGATATACGAACGGTTGGTGATATGGGCACACTACCCACAAGCTTACCTACCTTTTTATTCCCTAATGTACCTTTGAATTTTGATACGTTACTAGTTATCCTACCTTACTCCATTTCATTAGCGGTTGTTGGTTTATTAGAGTCAATGATGACAGCAACCATTGTGGATGATATTACAGATACACCCAGTGACAAAAACCGAGAGTGTAAAGGTCAAGGTATTGCTAATATCGTGACGGGCTTTTTTGGCGGTATGGCAGGCTGTGCCATGATTGGGCAATCAATTATCAATATGAAGTCAGGTGGACGTACCCGTTTATCCTCAATGATAGCAGGTATTGTATTATTGTTATTAGTCGTATTTTTACAAGACTGGGTAAGTCAAATTCCCATGGCTGCGCTAGTTGCTGTAATGATAATGGTTTCAATAGGTACTTTCAGTTGGGGTTCCATTAAAAACCTTAAGTCTCATCCACTTTCAACCAATATTGTGATGCTATCTACAGTAGTAGTGGTTGTGTTAACCCATAATCTTGCCTATGGCGTATTTGTGGGCGTATTACTGGCATCGTTGTTTTATGCCAATAAAGTAGCTCATTACCTTCATATCAAAACTGAACAACCAAGCAAAGATCAGCGTATTTATAAAGTGTATGGGCAAGTATTTTTTGCTTCTTCTACTAAATTTATTAGTTCATTTGATTTTAAAGAAGTCGTACAAAAAGTAACGATTGATCTTACCTTGGCTCATTTTTGGGATATTACGGCTGTAGCCGCCTTAGACAAGGTTGTAATCAAATTCCGTAGAGAAGGTACGCAAGTGGAAGTATTAGGGCTTAATCAAGCCAGTAGCACTATTGTTGATCATTTTGGTGTATATGATAAGCCAGATGCTGGGCAAAAACTAAATAATCACTAAGAGGAAATCACCATGAATAAAATAATGACCTGTATTGATGGTTCCAATATATCATTTACTGTCAGTGATTATGCGGCATGGGCAAAAAATAAACTTAATGCGCCCGTAGAGCTACTACATGTATTGGATAAAGAGCAATACCCTACCGAGCAGAATCTTAGTGGAAGTATAGGGTTAGGAAGTAGAGAACAACTGTTGGATGAATTAGTTAAATTAGATGAGCAACGTTATAAGATAGCCTTAGAACAAGGGCGTTTAATTTTAGAAGATACTCAGCGTTATATGTTAACCAAAGGTATTTATGATCTTGAAATACGACAAAGACATGGTAGTTTAGTGGAAACATTAGCTGAATTGGAGAAAGAATATCAACTCGTGATACTGGGTAGGCAGGGTGAGCAGACTCAGTCTACTTACCAACATATCGGTAGCCAATTGGAAACTGTCATTCGCACTATTACAAAGCCGATACTGGTTACACCGTCATACTATATAGAGCCAACAAATCTCATGTTAGCCTATGATGGTAGTATTCAAAGTGATAAATGTGTATCAATGTTGCTCAATAATCCGTTATTCAAATCATTACCTATACATTTAGTGACTGTTGGATTAAGCCTAGAAAATAAATTATTAACCGCTAAAACTAAATTAGAACAGCATAAATTCAAGGTGCAAACAGCTATATTATCTGGTGAAGTGGATTTGAAATTAAATCAATACCAAAAGCAACAAGAGATCAGTATGTTATTAATGGGAGCTTATGGGCATACTCGTCTAAGACAGTTCTTTGTAGGGAGTACTACGACTAATATGTTGAGGTATGCTAATGTACCTATAATGCTTTTTAGATAGTCTTATAAGTTAGTGAAAATTTTAGGGTGTTGGTTGCGTTATTTTTTAATAACTCAAGTGTAAACTTTGATAATAAGTACTTGAAACTCTAGAGTGATTCGTTAAACATATTGGCATATTAGTTGCTATTAGAAAATAAAAGATAAGTAAAAAAGCAAGTGTCAATTCCGATTTTTTATTGTGTCAATACAAATATTGGAGAAAATAGCTCCATGTTTCGCTAACGTGGTTAGCAACATACCCAGGCTGGCACAACCTTTAAGTCGGCGATAGACCTTAGCGTCTATAGGTTGAACTACCCACATTAGTTTCCGTTCCGGTGGGGGATCATTGTTAATGCAATGAAGGTTACATGAATTTAAATAAGATATCTTATCAAAACCCTTGCGGGAAACCTTTCCCGCTGGAAATAGGTTTCTCGTTATTTTATTAAATATGGAGAAATCTATTATGTCTAGACAACAAAGCAACCGCAATACACGTAATAACAATAGAAATCGTAACCAAACAAATCAAGAAAACGAAGGTTTTTTTGATTTGAAACTAACAGGTATCGCCTATGTCAATCGACTGGCAGAAAGAAAGTCACAAGATGGAAGTTTATTCACTACTTGTACGCTTGCCGTATTGATTGGTCCCAAAAATACCGAAAAACGACAATACCGTTACATTGATGTGGTCGTTATTGGAGAAAAAAACGTAGATTTACTTTGGCAATATGAACAAGACATTGCTGATGAACGTAATGTCATGATTAAATTTTGTTTGAGTGATATACAAGCTTCAGCCTACGATCGTGATGATAACACCTTAGGTGTCAATCTTCGTTCTAAACTTTACGCAGTTGAGAAAGTGTGGGTTGATGGTGAATTAACCTTTGAAAGTCCTAAACCAAAAAATGATGAACAAACCCCAGCGCCTAGTGAAAATCGTCAATCATCACAACGAGCAGGAAATCGTTCATCAAATAGAAACACTTCACAACGTCAAAATAGACGCAGTACCAGAGCTTCTTAACTGACGCTTTTGCTGATGACTTGATACCTTGTGTATTGAGTCATCGGCCTTATTCAAAAACAGATTGTTCCTCATCCCATCACGGGCATTGTCTTCGTCATGGGGAAGTGCCTTGTTTGATTCATGTTAATCCTATAAGGAGCTTATTATGAGCAGTAAATCACACGTCTCATTAGAAAAACACCAATGTATTGTTTGTGGCAAACTATTTGATACCGGCGCACTACTACTGGACAGACGACTTAAACCAAGTATGGAAATTTGTACTGTAACGGATTATGGTTTATGTCCTGAACATCAGTCCAAATTTGATGAAGGTTTTGTGGCACTCATTGAATGTGATCGCGAGAAATCGGATTTATCGACTGATCCCCAATCCGTAAAACCAGAAGATGTTTGTAGAACGGGTCTGGTAGCTCATTTAAAACGTGACGTTTTTGATAACGTTTTTAATGTACCAATTGCTGATTCAACGCCCCTTGTATTTGTCGATCAAGGCGTTATTGGACAATTACAATCCATGATTGAAAGTGCATAAACCCAGAGGTAATAGCAATGGATAATAATCAAGCATTCTATTATATCGACGGTGATCCACTTAATGGTAATTGGATTGATTTGGATGACATCTATGATCACGATGATATCCGTGAGGCGTTGGCTAAAGACAATATTATTCCTCGCAACAGCGATGGAAACCCCGATTATGACGGAGACTTATTGGTAGCCGACATTGAAGGAGAGCTCCCCGCTATTTGTTATGAAGGCGATGGAAGCTTTAATCTAGCACGGTTTATTGAAGTACGAGATAGCGGTATTGAGCAATCACAAGCGGTAGCATTTATTGAATTGTTTGAAACCTGGGATGAAGATAAATGTATTAGTTATTATGTTGGCCATTTTGACTCACCCGATGATTTTGCAAGAAATCAACTTGAACAATCAGGCGCATTACAAGCTATTCCAGATGACCTTCAAAGCTACATTGATTTTGAACGATATGCCGAGCAATAACTGCTTATATGCAGTTATTGTCAGTACGATGGTCATTATTTTTATAATTGGTAATTAGCATTACTACACTACCATTACAAAGGCCAACCGGTCGTTACTAACCTTAATTAAAACCACCCAATGGGGATTGATATTTCCTGTCTGGGCGTGTCTATCCCCATATCTATTTGGAGAAATATGATGGGATATACACATTACTTTACACAAAAGAAACAACCCTCAACTGAACAGTGGCAGGCACTTAAAGAAAAAGTGATCCGCGTGTTTAACGTTATGCGAACAACGCCGGATGATCGTTTTCGTGTGTGCGATGGCTCAGGTGAAATAACACTTTATCAAGCTCAAGACTTGTTCATAGAGCAAGGTCAAAGTATTTGTTTCAATGGTGCTACTAAATTAGGACTGGACCATGAAACCTTTTATTTAACTCAAAAGTGCAATAAAAACTTTGAATTTTGTAAAACGGCTCGAAAACCTTATGACTTTTTAGTTGTAGCGGTGCTTATTCTGGCTGATTATTACTGTCCTAATTGCTATAACATCAGCTCAGATGGCAGTAAAGACGATTGGCACCCGGTTAGCGAATGGTTGGCTAAGTATCTTTTAAAAGCCTATCCCTTACCTAAAAACATTTAATCATCGATTTATTAATATCAACCCTGATAGGGACTTACTCTATTAGGGTAAGTTCCTACTTTCTGGAGCTTAAAATGACAATAAATAAACGTGAAGAATTATTTAACAATGTAACCCTCAAAATTATTGATGCTTTAAAGCAAGGTGTAAAGCCTTGGCAAAAGGCATGGACGACGGAAGGATGTGGTGGTTTCCCGCAAAATGCATTAACAGGCAGAAGTTACAGTGGTATTAATGTCTTTCTGTTGTGGCTTGAAGCTTACTATCATGATTATCGCTGTAATCGATGGTTAACCTTCAAACAAGCAATTGAGGCGGGGGGTAAAGTTAAAAAAGGTGAAAAATCCACATTGGTTGTAATGTGTAAACCTTTTAAAGCTGCAAAACTTAGCGATGAAGGTGAGCCTATCATTGATATGGAAGGTAATGAGGTACTGGAAGATAAACTCTATACAACGGGATTTCATGTGTTTAATATTGACCAGTGTGAAAACTTGCCGGAATCAATAACGAAAATCCCGGAACACAAACTAATAGATGAAGTATCACGTAATAACCTCATTGAGCAGTTTATCGAAGCGACACAAATCAACATCAAGCATAAATATCAAAGTAAAGCCTATTATCGACCATCAACTGATAACATCATGATGCCATTGGCGAACCAGTTTAACAGTATCAACGATTATTATGCGACGTTGTTTCATGAAATGACTCATGCAACAGGGCATAAAAATCGTTTAAATCGAGAAGGAATTGTTAATACTAACAGTTCTATTGATAAACAATGCTACGCTTTTGAGGAGCTTGTTGCTGAAATTGGCGCTGCTTTTTTATGTGCTGAATTTGGCATTGAGGGTGATATGCAACATGAAAGTTATATTGCGTCTTGGCTTCAAATTTTAGAAGTCGATAATCATGCAATTTTTAGAGCTAGTCGATTAGCGCGAGAAGCCTTTGAACTCCTCATTGCTGATCAGCAATCAGAGCAAAAAGTAGCTTAAGATTGTTATCAGTTTTAAATGTGAAAAATTAGAAGTTAAAGAATTTTATTAACCGTTTTACTAACCCCTACAGGGATAACAATCCCTGTAGGGGATTTGATATCTCTGTTTTTATTACTTTATTAGGAGATATCATTATGCCAAATTGGTGTGTTAATTATGTGAAAGTTTCAGCAAAACCTGTAACCATTGAAAGTATTTTTGATTTTATCAATAGCTCACAAGCGTTTAGTAAGTTATATAACCTAGCATTTAATGCGTCAATAAAATTGTTTGTTGCAGGACAAGCAGGAATGTTGAGAGCTGTTACTAAAATAGATCATCCTATTTATTGCGAATTGTTTAAACAACAAAATTATGGAGTGGGTGAAGATAATAAAGTAAATCGTGCTTTTACTCGATTTGTTGATATGTTAATTTTGAAAACGCCAATGATGGAAGATGTGTGTATGGAAATATTGGCGCTTTTTAAGCAATCAAAATTAGCAAATATTCGTTGGACGGATATTCCTGAACATAGTAAACAGATTATTACCGAAACTTATATTAATCAATCATTTGATTGGTTTCATCGAATTGGTAAAAATTTCAATGTGGCTGATGAATGGGATAGAGTTTCAAATAATGTTCAAGAGGAAGATGGCAGCATAATTTTAGATGCTTATTCATTGATTCCTTTACCGATAGATGTTGCAATAAATAGTTTTAACGGTAGGTTGTTGCCAAAAGTGACAAGTAGCTATGATTGGAATATTAACAATTTAGGAACAAAATGGTCATCCTTTAACATTGATATTATCGACTATACTAATGATTATCTTTGTTTCGAATTTGATACTGCTTGGTCACCCTCGACAGAGGTTAGTCAAGCGTTATCCAAACGATATCAGTGCTATATTGAACATATCTACGCAGAACAAGGTTGTTGTTACTGTGGTTTGCAAGAGTTTCAAAATGGTACGCTTATGGGTGGATTAACTAATGATGATCTGCTCTTTTCTGAAGAAGATGAGGATGGTTTTGTCGATGTTATTGGGCCGTCTTATGTCATGGCATTGAGTCATTTTGGTGGATAGACAAATTAATAAAGCCCTCTCACGAGGGCTTTTGCTTGTCTGACATTCTTTTTTTCAAATAAAAAAGCATTCCCTATTTTTCATTTATCACAGATTCACTCCGTTATATTTGTCACTCTAGGTTTCTTTTTTATTAACCATGAAGAACAACCATGCAAATAAATCAAACCAAAATAAAATCTGTATTTCATTTTTTATCTATTTCCATTTTAAGTGGTATGTTGATAACCGGCTGTACTCAAAATCGTTCGTCGCCTCTACTACAAGATCCAGTAGCTACATCATCCCTGGTAACGAAACATCACTATAAGTTAGAACGAGAGGAAAGCATTCCTGTTATTCGTTATGGGCGTTATCGCTTGGTTGAAATCGTTGCAAAGCCTGAACAAAGGGCATTATTGAGCCAAATCGTCGATATTAATATTCCTTTGAACACTAAAAACAAAACTACCGTCAGCCAAGGCATTAAATACTTACTGCTTAACTCTGGTTATAGCCTTTGCAGTAGCGAAGCGATTGAGCCATTAAGTCGTTTAGAACTCCCCTTAGCGCACTATCATTTAGGACCCATTCGTTTAAAAGAGGCGCTTGATGTGCTAGTTGGAAATGCCTGGCAGATGGATGTTGATGATAGAGAACGAACCGTGTGTTTTACGCCAATCAACGCATTAATTGATGCTCAGTCTAGCAAGGAAGTTAGTCATGAAGCTCGATAATACTTTATTGAAAAGATCCCTTGTGTTTGGATTGTTTATAGCTTTAGTGGTTTGGTTAAGTTTGCTCACACAAAAAAGTAGCCAACATAACCAAACGTTGACGGCAGTGAATCAGAAACTGGCTAGCAATGAAGCTAATATCAATTATCAACGTGTGAGTGAAAAGCTCGATGAACTGTCAGAGCAAGTAAATTTTGCACAAGATAGCAACAGTGAACTGGTTAAGCAAGCTCAGCTCAGTGAAGTGCAAGATGAGTTAAGAAATCGTATTGAGCAAGTCAGTAGACAGTTTGATGATACCGTTAGTCATGTGCAACTGCAAAAACTGCATGTTGATGTGACGACGCAGTTAGCAACGCTCAATGAGCAATTAGCCGCGTTATCAGCCAAGGTGATAGAAATACAAAGCGATGCACCGAAAGCTCAAACCTTAGCAGCAACAAAAAACAAATCCAATACTTTAACTTCAACGGCTCCGTTTATTATTCAGGGGAAAGAACTACGCGCGGGGGAGTGGGCTATCTCTATCTTGTCCAGCAAACAAAAAAATATCGAATCGTCCGTATTACTCACCGTAGGTCAATACTTTGATTCATGGCAGTTAGTCAAGATTGAAGAAAGTCATGCCGTTTTTAAATTAAAAAATCAAAAACGTCGTTTAGCTATTCCCCGTTAATTACCAAAGGATGCACCATGAACTTTTTTAAATATACGTGTTTATTTGTCTTTGGAGTAGGTTTTATTACGGCCTCACAAGCCGCCATTTCAGTTGAGCAAGCGCAGGAAATTAATACCAAGAATCAAATGAGTGAAATCGCGCAAACGATCCAAGCTAAAGAATGGGGGTTGTCCGATGAAGAATGGCAGCGTTATCAGACGTTAATGGATGGGCAACTGGGTATCTATTCGCCTAATATCGATCCGTTGACTGCGCTGGGTATTTCAGCAAGAAGTGAACAAGAGCGACGACATTATGCAGAACTGCAAGTTATGGCAGAATCAGCGCGCATTAATCGAGAACTTGCATATCAGCGTGCTTACGATGAAGCCTTTAAACGTCTGTACCCTGATTTATTGCCGGTGAACTTTAATCAAACTTTAGCCTACAGTCCGATCATCAATACCAACCACACTCAAAACAACCGATTGGCGGTGTTTGTAGAAGATAATTGTACTCATTGCGAACAGAAAGTGCAGGAACTACTGGTACAAGGTGTAGCATTTGACCTCTATATGGTCGGTAGTGGTGACGATGATACCGTAATCCGTCGTTGGGCAAACAAGATAAAGATAGAGCCAAAAAAAGTTTTTTCTCGTGAAATTACGTTAAACCACGATGCGGGGCGTTTCCAATTATTGCAAATAGGTGGTTCTTTACCGGCGGTGCTCAAAGAGGTTGATGGTCAGTGGCAGCGTCAGTAATTAAATCCGTTATCCTGTTTTATTATTTATGCATTGCGGTGGGGTATTGCGTGGCAGAAGTACCGCCACCCGCTTATATTCTTGCCGCTAATAACGCTAATGTTCCACCAGAAATACTTTACGCGGTTGCGCTCACGGAAAGTGGCACTAAAATCGCTAATGGTGAACTGCGCCCGTGGCCGTGGATACTCAATATTAAAGGCAAAGGCTATCTGTTTAAGAACCAAAACGAGGCTTGCGATACCTTGAGGCAAGCATTAACCACAACCTCATCGAAACGGATTGATGTGGGGGTTGCGCAAATCAATATCGGCTACCACGGGCACTATGTTACTAGCCCGTGCGAATTGCTAGAGCCTTACACCAATTTACGTATTGCAGCCATGCTTTTACAACAACATTACCAACAAAGTAATGATAATCAAAATTGGTTAATTGTGGCGGGTAAATACCATGCACCGAATAATCCTGCCAATGCAGCACGTTATCGCAGTAAAGTTAAAAAGCACCTTATTAACCAATCACGATAACCAAGGATTAACTGATGCCGACTTCATTCAAAACATTCATATTATTGATAAGTGTATTCATTTTTTTTAATGCGAGTGCGCAAGCCAAACTGGTTATTATTGCAGATAGAGGCGGGGAGCAGGCACAACCTTATTATGATGAATTGGGATTATCCTCACTCTCAGTAGATGAGACAATTGATAATAAAAATACCCCTGTATTGACTCCAGTGACAGTAGCGCAAATGCTACCTGTGATTTCAACCAAGCTGACACCGGGTCAAGTGGCAACAAGACCTATTAAAGCACAAGGATTAACGCCTTTTTTTATCATTGGTAGTGATTCGCTATCAAAAAAATGGTTACTTGCACGTAAAAATGAACTGATTAATTTGGGCGCTAAAGGACTGGTGGTCAATGTACAAACTAGCGATGAGTTAGAAGCGTTACAGGCCCTAGTCCCTGAGCTGCTGTTACAACCGACCTATGGGGATGATATTGCAGAGCGTCTTAATTTAGCACACTACCCCGTACTCATTACCTCTGAAATCATCACACAGTAGCAAATCGTAACAAAGGATAAGTATCACTATGTCAGCCGATAGTGCCAATGAAGTATTACTCAGACCCGCCGTAGAGCTTTATAGCGTTGCTATATCCGTTGCGAGTGCGATGCTGTGCCTTTTTGCGCCGTGGGCCATTGCGCTCTCATGGCAAATTGGACTGGTGACAGCGAGTGGTTTTTTATTATTTGGTGCAGTAAGGTTACGTGATGCGTATGTGGTTCTTCGTTATCGCCGTCATATTCGCCGGCTACCGCGTTATGAAATCACCTCAAGCGAAATCCCCGTTAGTCATCACCGACTATTTTTAGGGCGTGGTTTTAAATGGCAACAAAAACACACCCATCGTTTAATGCAAACTTATCGCCCTCAATTTCGTCGCTTTGTAGAGCAGCCTTATGCGTACCAACTAGCCCGAAGACTGGAAGAAAAACTCGAATTTGCGCCGAATTATCTGCATTGGCTAATTCGTATTACGGCGCTAGATAGCCCCTTCAATCCCGTTAGACCTTTGCCGCCTGTGGGTGGAATGCCAAGATTACACGGCATTGAACCGATTGAAACCGATGTGTCTTTACCCTTAACTGAGCGTGTAGGACACACATTGGTACTCGGCACCACCCGTGTCGGAAAAACAAGGCTAGCAGAACTACTCGTGACTCAAGATATCCGCCGTGGCGAGGTGTGTATTTTTTTTGATCCCAAGGGCGATGCGGATATGCTGATTCGCATGTATATCGAAGCCAAACGCGCCGGACGAGAAGAGGCATTTTATGTTTTTCATCTTGGATGGCCGGATATATCCGCACGTTATAATGCGGTAGGTCGGTTTGGGCGGATTAGTGAAGTCGCTTCACGTATTGCAGGACAACTATCTAGCGAAGGGAACAGTGCTGCATTTAAAGAATTCGCTTGGCGATTTGTTAATATTATCGCAAGGGCATTAGTTGAACTTGGGCATCGTCCGGATTATCTACTGATTCAGCGGCATGTGATTAATATTGACCAATTGTTTATTGAATATGCACAATACTTTTTTGCCAAAACTGAGCCTAAAGCATGGGAAGCGATTGTTCAAATTGAATCAAAACTCAATGACAAAAATATTCCACGTAATATGCAAGGACGTGAAAAAAGAGTGGTGGCACTGGAACAATACCTCTCGATTAGTCCTAACTACGACCCGATTCTTGACGGTTTGCGCTCTGCCGTTCGCTACGATAAAACCTACTTTGATAAAATCGTTGCTTCACTGTTACCTCTGCTTGAAAAGCTCACCACCGGAAAAATAGCGCAGTTACTTGCTCCCAATTACAGCGACCTTACCGACAGTCGCCCTATCATCGATTGGATGCAAATTATTCGGCAACGTGCAATTGTGTATGTTGGACTCGATGCGTTATCTGATACCGAAGTAGCCGCCGCAGTCGGCAATTCCATGTTTGCCGATTTAGTCTCTGTTGCTGGACATATCTATAAATTTGGTGTGGATGAAGGTTTACCTATTACTACTCAAGGAAAAATCCCGATTAATGTTCATGCGGACGAATTTAATGAACTGATGGGCGATGAATTTTTACCGATGATTAATAAGGGCGGCGGTGCTGGTTTGCAAATTACGGCTTATACCCAAACAGCTAGCGATATTGAAGCCAAGATTGGTAATAAAGCAAAAGCAGGACAAGTCATTGGTAATTTTAATAACCTGATTATGCTCAGAGTGCGTGAAACAGCAACCGCAGAGCTTCTAACAAATCAATTACCAAAGGTCGAAGTCTATACCAGTACCATTATCAGCGGTGCAACCGATACCTCAGACCCCCAGGGCACATCAGCATTCACCTCGAATACCACTGACCGTTTAACCGCAACCAGCGTACCCATGCTAGAGCCGGCACATATTGTTGGACTTCCGAAAGGACAAGCGTTTGCATTACTAGAAGGCGGTAATCTTTATAAAATACGAATGCCACTGCCCAAAAAAGACCCAAAAGAAGAAATCCCCAAAAATATCGAAACACTCGCGCAGTATATGCGTCAGCATTATACGGAATCTGGGCAGTGGTGGACAGCGAGTGCAGTCCCTGCTCACCAAGCTCTACCTGATGAGTTAACGGCAGGGGAGAGCAAAGAACAATCTATTAACGCCGAGGTCAAGGATGAGTAACACCCAACAAGAACAAAGTACGGGTAAACCCAAAACACTTATTGGAAAACTGTTAAGTTTACCTTTCACTATTTTTGGTATTTTGTGTGGTTCATTGCTCTTATCAATTATCATTGAATGTTTAGGCGTTTTTCTATTTTGGCAAGGCCAAGGTTGGCATCATGCTGAAATAATGTTTCTGAGCGAAATAGATAATTTCTCCAGTACGTTTACCCAAAGTTTGATGGTGAATAATCCCATGCAACAGCTTAATGACTTATTATCGGTTTGCTATGACTGGCTATTTATCAAAACAGGGTTAGTTGATCAGCTTAATACCATTATTACACCTAAAGCAACTGATAGTACCGCAAAACTAAGTGTGAGAGCTTATACCGACATGGTTGTAACACAGCTGCACACTTATTTATTGGCAGCAGCTTATACGACCTTAACTTTTATAGTGCGGGTAATGATATTAATACTCAGTATGCCGCTCATATTACTAGTGGTCTTAGTGGGTTTTATTGATGGTTTAGTGAAGCGAGATTTACGACGTTTTGTGGCTGGACATGAGTCAGGCTTTATTTATCACCGAGCCCGTGGTTTTATCAAGCTAAGCATTGCGCTTCCTTGGGTTATCTATTTAACGCTTCCTCTTAGTATTGCACCGCTTTGGATTATGCTGCCTTGTGCGTTATTAGCTGGCATTGTGATGAATATTACCGTGGCAAGTTTTAAAAAATATCTGTAAATAAGCGAATTATTTGTTAGTGTAAATGCTATTAAATTAGAAATATTCATAAACCCTTTATTATAAAATAATACTACTAAATATTCTATTACCTCTATGTCTAATTGTAAAAGCTTAAAATTAAACTAATATCCAATCAATGTGATAAATTATGAAACATAATAAAAGGAGTTTGGCATGTTCGCATCCGCCAATAGCACACACTATTCATTGGACGTTGAGGGCGTGGATAGTTCAAAGTTACAGGTGTTGTCATTTGACGGAATTGAAGGACTCGATGCAGAATATGCCTTTGAAATTACCCTTGTCCATGAACGAGTGCGTTTTGATATCACGCAGTTACTCTCTAAACCGGCTTTTTTATCCTTTACTTCTGGCAAGCAAGAAGGGATTCACGGTATTATCCACGAAGTTCAACGTGGCGCAATAGGTGAGCATTATGCGCAGTTTAAGGTTGTTTTAGCACCGCGGTTTAGTCATTTATACAAGCGGATGAATCAACGCCGTTGGGTTGATAAAACGTCACTGGAAATTATCACTGATGTGCTTTCTGACCATGCGATGGTGCGTGATGAGCAAAATGGCTTTGCGTTTAAGTTAAAAGATGAATCATTGTATCAACCCCGTGAGTTTTGTGTGCAGTACGATGAAACCGATGCGGATTTTATTCATCGGTTGTGTGAAGAGGATGGCTGGGCGATGTCTTATCGTTTTAGTCAAAATAGCCATCAATTGGTGTTTTCTGATGCACAGCCGTTTTTCCCCTCTTTAGATAAAGCGCTTGAGTATAAAAGTGACACGGGGTTTGTGGCGGATTATCCCGTATTAAAGCGTTTTGATGTGTTGTTACAGGCCGCGACAAAGACTGCGAGTTTTCGTAATTATAATTTTACTAACATGAAAATTCCTGAAGGCAGTGCCGAGGGGATGTTAAGCGAAAAAGCCAACAACGCCCAAGAACCCCTACTCGAATCCTACAATTACCCCAATCCCCATTCTAATATTGCCCAAGCAAAACACTATGCTGAAAATGAGATTCAGCGCTTACGAGCCCGACAAGTCTTAGCCGAAGGTGATTCTGATATTCCCCGCTTACATGCGGGGTATTTTTTTGAGGTAGAAGGTTTTCCAGCGCTTGACTCAATGGACAGCAGTCAGCCATGGTTATTGAATCAGGTGCGACATCAGGCCAGACAACCGCAGGTGTTAGAGGCCTTTGGTGGTTCGAGCTCTGCAGATACTTCGCAATCGGCGCGTACTCATCAAAAAATTGAAAAATATTTTCGTCATCCGATTGCCGAAGAGCTGGAGTTTCCGTTTGACGCTTTTACCCAAGGGTATCGTAATTGTTTTATTGCGACCCCGCGAGAGGCGGTTTATCGTCCTGCACGGTTACATCCTAAACCGCAAGTGTTGGGTAGTCAGACGGCGATTGTAGTGGGAAAAGCCGGTGAGGAAATCTATTGCGATGAATACGGTCGTGTAAAGCTTCAATTTATGTGGGATAGAGAGGGAAATTTCGACGAACACAGCTCAAATTGGGTTAGGGTAGCATCCAATTGGGCCCATGATGGTTATGGTGCCGTTGTTATTCCACGGGTGGGCATGGAAGTTAAGGTGGATTTTTTAGAGGGAGATCCGGAAGCGCCGTTAGTGACGGGGGCGTTGCACAATGGGGTTAATAAAGTGCCTTATGATCTACCGGCTAATAAAACGCGCAGTGTGTTTAAAACCAGTAGTAGTAAAGGTGGAATCGGTTCTAATGAACTGCGCATTGAAGATAAGGCGGGTCAGGAACAAATCTTTGTCCAAGCAGAGCGTGACTATGACCAATTAACCAAAAATAACCATACGGTTCAGGTCAATAATAACTCGCACTTACAAGTGAATAACGAGCACTCAGAAACCATTAAAGCTAATCGTTATACCCATAACAAAAGTGAAGAGCACCATCTGACAGACCAAAATCGTATGACGCAAATCATGATGAATGACCATAAAACCGTGGGTATGTCAGAGCATACCTCTGTAGGCACCGTCCAAACCATCCAAGCCGGGCAAGAAGTGCATTTGAAGGCGGGAATGAATATTGTGATTGATGGTGGTCTTAGCTTGACACTAAAAGCGGGAGGACAGCATATTGTGCTTAATCCTGGTGGGATTTGGATGACGATGCCTGTATGGACGGGTGGAGTTCCGATGGAAGGTACACCTGCCATGCCACTGCCACCAATTAATATGGCAAAAAGCATAGCAGCCACCCAATCGCCACCAGTGGTTCTACACCAAATGGCTAAGGCTGAACAAGAACACACCCCTGTTGTTGCGCTTTGCCCCAAAAAACAAGGCAGAAGTCCGATGGAGTGCCCACTTTCTGATTGCCCGTGTCGTAAAAAACTGCTTGAAGGTAACGCCTAATGAACTACTTACTGGCCACCCCTCAAAAAGAAATTATCACCAAAGCTTACAGTGGAAAATTCACTCAGCCTCAAATACACTATCTGTTTGACCATACCGACACCCCCTCACTAAAAGAAGTGGGTCCTGTATTACTAAGCGACACCTCAGTCGATATAACTTTACTTAAAGAAATCCTTGAAGAAAACTCAGGACTACTTATTACCAGTACACATTCACAACAAGACATCTTAGCCCAGCTTCGGCATAATCTATTTGTTTACTTCAAACCTGACCAAATCGGTATCTTTCGCTATTATGATCTTTACATTGCTAGCTATTTTTTCCCAAGCTTAAATGAACAAGAAACCGCCGATTGGCTAGGGCCAATTGAGACCATTGAATGGTTTAATACCGACTGGCGAAACAAAGTTAATCAACCCGACCAATGGCAACGCCACACCAACCCACATGCTAAGCACTGGCAGCCTAATCCCGAAAAACTAAAAACTAAGCCAATCTTTACGCAAAACCAAATACTGGCACTGCAGGATATGCAAGAAGAGAAATTTGCTTATTACTGGCAACAAGACATCAGCAAAAATCTCACTCAAATTGATATAGATAAAACTATCTATTGGGTTAAACAAGGGATCAGTACTGGCTTTACCAGTGAAAACTCACTTAACCAATATTTAACATTAAGAGCACAGTATCCGAGTGTCACACTCCCTGATACATGGCCAAGTGAGCAGGCTCAAGAGAAAATACTATACTTACAGAACTACCTACAAACGGCAACAAACTAAAAACAAAGGTAAGGAAAACGTAACAGTTTAAAAGGAATACGAAGATGGCAGAGTTCTATCATACACATATCATGAAACAGCCAAAAATCTCATGTGCTTACAGAGAGAGACTGCAAAAAGAAAAAACAGGAGAACCTTACGATCACCAAGGTATTGACCTTCCATTATCCAAAGGAACGCCCATTTTAGCCGCAGCAGACGGAAAAGTAACTAAAGTGTATGAAGAGCTAAATGGCTATGGTCACTATGTTGTACTAGAACACAAAGACAAAAAGCAACAAACTGTTTATACCCTCTATGCCCAAATGATGAACAAAAGTCCATTGAATGTGGGGCAACAAATTACCAAAAATAGCATCGTGGGCTATGTTGGTAATACAGGTAATGCCACAGGCTATCACGTACATTTTGAGATCAGGCTTGGCAACTATACTGAAAAGCAAACAACAAACCCTGCTATTTATGATTTATCCCAGCTAAATAGCATCCAAGTAAAAACTCAAGCAAATACTAGCTCGACTCAAAATACTAATACGGGTACAAAATCAACCAACAAAAATGATAAAACGAATAATACAGGGGATAAACCTGCAATTGATCCAATCTGTACTCCCAATGCCTGTACAGAAGAAGAATTTATTGTCCAAATTATCGGTAAAGATCATCCAGAAGGGCAGCGTGTGATCCTTATCGATGGCAATAACAACTTATTAGCCTACAATTCAGAAGAAAAAATAAACTCATCCAGTTATAGCTTATTAAGTACACTCAAAAAATGGGATTGGGAAAAGATAGAATCCAAAAAAGACAACTTAAAAGCCTATTTAGAAATAGATACCGCTGCCGGCAAACCGATTCGATTACTGTTATCAGATCAGATTAAAAAAACACAAAAAGAACTTGATAAACAGCACAACCAAATAACCCCTATTATTCCATTAACACCGCTCTACAGCAGCAACTATATAAGTAGCCCTGGTGACTTTGAAAAAGAACCTTATGAGCCTGTACACGTACGAGAGGGTTGGTTCTATATTTTTAAAAATAATAAACTCTGGCGTGAAATAAACATCAATAAAGATGATACGGGGTATCTCTATCGTGATGTCATACTAGAAAACTATCGTAAAAATGGCAAATACACAGAAGATAAACGAAAAGCCGAAGGTGTTGGTCTACAAGAAATATGGATACAAACTTGTTGGAATAAAGCCGATATAACCGATAATAGTTTTTTCTACTCAGAGGTACAACTTTCAAAAGAGCGTCTTAACTACCTCGAAACCAACAATGAACGAGGTAAACATATTAGCATACAGGCTACTGCGAATAACTTTAGCCGTTTAGAGCGCGATTTAAATATAAATATAAGGCATGGGCAAGTAACTCTTCTGGCAGCAATTGCTTTAAAAACTGATACAACGACAACCATGTTTAACATGGTTTTAGAAAATAGGCGAAAACTCCCTAATCACGCTTTTCCTTTAAGTATTGCCAGTCCACAACGTTATCGCTCAGATACGTATGAACTTATTTTTGATCACCCTCACGAATACTTATTAGACTTGACAGGCCAATACCCCAAACGATGTTTAAGGGATGGGCGAGTATATGTCTTACGTTATACCAAAAACAAACATGTTTGGCCAAAGGTCTCTGATAAAGAGTCAGATCCTGAAATAAAAAGTATACTATCGAGATTATACAAAACATCTAAAGCCCGTCGACCACGTTCTCAGGTAGCACTAGGTATAGCGTTCGAAGAAACATTAGTACCTAAAAGAAATGAGGCAGCAAAAAAAGCCAATCCTAAAATGGATATAGCATCACTGCAAGCTAAGGCAGAAGCAAACTTAAAAGAGCTAATACAAATCTGCAATAATAGTGGTGCAGCACAAGATATTTTACAAGATGCACGTGGACGAAAAATTGTTGGAGTGATGGTAGAAGACCCGCTTTACCGTATGCGACAATTACAATGCCAACTCAATGCGGCGCAAAATACCATCAACCTCGCCGCAGAGCTCGCCAGTTACCAAACCCATCATGGCAGTGCAGTACTGGTAGAAAATATTATTATGCCAGCTACTATTAATGGCAGTGCTAATGGTTTAAGCCAATCTTTTGAAGCAGTATCCGATCGCGTAGATAAAGAAGCGATTAGTTACGCCACCGCTGCTGGAATTAGAGAACAAGCGAAACAAGCCTATAATTTTGCTTTAGTGCATTTTTTAAGAGAATATAAAAAAGAAACCAACCATGCGGTATTGGCTGACTTATGCAGTCTCAATGGATTTGATTATGCTGGAGCATTGTATTTTATCTCAAAACTGGCAACAACCTTGACTATCAAAGCATCCGATCCATTAAGTATCGCTTTAAAGCAAGGTAGGTACGACAGCTCTGCTATCAATTTACTGCTCAATACACTGGATAACGAAAAACACAGGTTAGGCACCTTTATTTGGAAAAGAACTGCGCAGTCTGACGACCTCACAAAACCCTATACAGACCAACCCCTTGAAGAAAATAAAGGGGATGGCCTATGTCGCCCTACTGAGTTAATCAGATTACAAAGCTTAGAAGATACTAAAGTGATGGCCGATACCCAGTTTCTAGAAAGCAAACTCCTTGCCGATTGGTCGACCAAAGAAAGCTCCACGCGCACCGGTGCAAAAGCGGTCGGTGCAGCAGTACTTGAAATCTACAGTAAAATAGTAGAATCAGTTGCCGCAGCCCAAACCGCTTACCACCAAAGCCGAATAGCCGTAGCTGAGGCATCAGGTGCTTTAACAACGAACCGCCAAGCACAATCTCAAAACCATAAACAGATAGATGAGAACCAACGAGGTCAACAAACCAATACAAACCAACAAGCGGATATTGAAAATCGCCAAGCACAAACTGAGGCGGATATAGAGCATACTCAACAGCAACGTCCAACCTTAGAAAATGACAGAGCTCAATATGGCGAGATCAGCGAAGGCGCAAGGCAGGGGGCAGAAGAAGCTCGGGTAGAAGCAAACCAAAGAATATACGAAGCTAGAAACACAGCCAGAACAGCCAGACAAACAGCAGCCACTACCCGCGCCGGTATGCTCGGTGAAGCAAGACAAGCCATTATGGATCTTTATGAAAGAGCCGGTGGTCAACTGCGCCAAGTACACCCAGATTTTTATCCGCTCATTTTAGAGCGTACAGGGCGTGTTAATATCACCGATTACTTCGTACTGCTCTGGGATAACCTAGATGAGCTAAGACCACAACTACTGCGTAACATCAACGGACGGCTCACTGCACCCGATGGCACAACCTTGGCCGTCACCAATCTACAAGAAGCACGAACCAATGGTTTTACACCCGCTAAAAGTGGCCAGCGGCTCTGGATGATTCCACGCAATGCCAACACAGAAAACCTAATCATCAACTATTTTGTCACGGAGGAGGCCGCCGCCCATGCGCAACGAGCCGCTAATGACGTAGTAACCGAAGGGTTACGCCAAATCAATGCATGGCACCTGCTTGCCCAAGAAGCTGATAATGAAATCGCCAATATCAATCGTAGTTTAAGTGATCTAAACGAGCGCGAAGCTTATTTGCAATCAGAACGTGCGCGTTATGAACAGCTACACAGACAAAACCAGATCGATGCAGAAACCTTACAAAAAAATTACCAACAGTTAGAAACTGAACGTGCAGCACTGAATGCTGAACGTACACAGCTAGAAGCTAATCACCAAACTCAACTCCAAGCCAGAGATAATGCTCGTCAACAACTCGGTGCCAGTAATCGACTCTCATCCCGTACCGCCGTAATCCCTGCCTTGGTTCTTGCATTAGAAACCTATAATTTATTTACGGAAACTAGTAATTACTCCTCTACTAAAGATCAAAAAGGTACCATACGCTCAAGGGTGATTTTGGGTACAGCCATGTTAGATTTTGCTATAGCTGCGGATGCTTTGGCTGAACGGATTCGTAATGCCCAGGCGGGTAGAGTATTGGCTTATTATGCGACCAGTTCCGAGTATTTAGCCACCAAGTTAGGCGCAGAATCGATCATTATGAAATTATTGCCGTCACTGACTATTAGATTAAGTGCTCAAGTAATTTCATCAGGTGTCTTTGCGGTGTTAAGCTTATTGGATTTTTACGATGCAGGCCGCGCCGGTAACCCCGCAGCGTGGGGGTATTTACTGATTGCCGCTGGCTCTACCGTGTCCTTGGTCAGTGGCGTCATGGCCGCGATGGCCGCAGGCGGTGCTGAAGCCTCTGCTACTTTCTTAGGGTTAGGCCCTGCAGGTTGGGTGGCTTTACTGTTAATTATCGCCGGTGCTACGTGGGTTGTTTATTTTAACCCTAACGATATTCAATTATGGTTAATCAATGGGCCTTTTGGCTTACCTGCAACTGGCACTATCGATAAAATGGGCGAATGGTTTAAAAGCGATACCGCTTATGATTATCTAAAAGACGTACAACAAGCCTATTATTTTTTACTCAGCTTACTTTCTAATGGCAAAGTGGTGGTCAAACCCAATGAGCTACAGCAACAAGCTAAAGATAAAATTGCACTGTTGAATAGTCAAGGCAATACAGTAGAACAAGGGCTACAAAATATCGCAGATGCCAACGTGCAAGTAGAAGTTAGTAGTGGCTTTGCGGGGCTCGTGGTTGAGCAGGACTTGCATCAAGAAATACGTGCTAAATTTACTCAAATAGATTACCAGACAAGGCTTGATCCCTATGTTGGTAGCATTAAGAGCGATCCAAAAATAACAGTCGTAGCTGACAATTTAAGTTTTTTAGCACGAGAAATGACTATTACCGGCACCACATATTATTATAAAATAGACAAATTAAGCAATGAAATGCTTTCAGGTAATATCTATAAAACGGATCGAAGAAAATATGCGTTACCCGTGAGGGTTCAACTGGCGATGAACACGGTGTCTCAGACTGAAACAAAGGGTACTACAAATACAGAAAATAAAACGAGTGTTGAAAGTGCAGATAAAAATAAACAACCCGAGATAACGCAGTACCAATGGTTTTTCCCTGCACCGACGTTAGCGGCGGAAAGAAAACCACAACCAACCAACAAAGAGCCTAAGTTTATTATCGGCGAAGATGAGGACTATTGGATGAGAGACCCTGTACAGGAGGACACGAGTGTCAACTAACTATTATGCACCAACGGCCTATACGCCGGATAAGATCCCTGATCAACCGGCAGAACCGAATAAATCGTGGTTGCGAAGTTTTGGTAAAATTCGCCTGCCGTGGGGCAATACCTCGCAAGCGGTGCCCATTAGTAAACTCAGTAAGTTTCAGGTGAAAAACTTACGGTATATGGAAGCGAACTACAGTGCAACGCAACGGACGCATCTGAAAAAAAAGATCAACGATCTAGGGGCAGAGTTCAATCATGAGTGTTACCGTATGCCCCATGTTACTATGCGTTTGACTTTGATTGGTTTTTTAATGTCGGGGGGAAAAGTTCTTTTTATGATATCCTCTATTATATTTACAGTTATCTATTTCATAGAAATTATCGGTTCTCTCAATTATGTTAAGGATACATATAATTATTTCGTGGATATGTATCTTTTCTATTTAGTTCCTTTTCTAATTTGGAAGTTAAGCGAATTTATATTCAAACATTATCAAGGATTTTTCTTTGCTAAAAATCTAGGACCTCAGTATGAATTTAATCGCCGTACAGGACTCGTCACCCTGTATGACAGAAAAACCAAACAAGCCTCGCAGCATCCATTTTACGAGTTTGATGCCTATTTAAATAGCTTTGTGTCCAAACAAGGCATTATGCAATACCAACTTTACATTGTGCACCGCTACAGCCCTAAAAAACTGATGAGCATGTACCCCTTGCAAGGTCCTAGCTATAACATTGAACCTCATGGTGCAGTGTGGGATTTTCTGCAAAATTACATGGATATTAGTCAGCCCTTACCCGATATCCCCGAGCTGGAAGAGTACCGAAGCCTAGACCCCGTGACCGCCGAACACGACAAACGCACTGGCCGTCCAGCGGACTATTGGCTAAACGTAGTAGATGAAGAGATCCTGAAACAAAAAATTGATGAAAATGGTCGAATCATCTTTGAACTTCACCTAGAACGTCGCCCAGACATCATGTTGCAACATGTTAACTACCAATCCTAGCTCACCTTATTATGGGAAAGAGGCCTATACGCCCAAGACAATCCCAGACCAACCACCCGAGCCGAATAAATCGTGGTTGCGTAGTTTTGGTAAAATCCGCCTGCCGTGGGGCAATACATCACAAGCGGTACCCGTTGAGATGTTGACTAAGTTTCAAGTAAAAAATTTACGTTATATCAAAACAAATCACTCTAAACAGAAGCAGCAAAAAATGAGAAAAGAAGCTGATGATTTAGGTGCTTGTTTTAATCATGAATGTTACCGTATGCCGCATGTAACTTGGCGTTTAACATTAATAGGCTTTTTAATGACGGGAGGTAAGGGAGCATCTATTATACTTACTCCTATTATGACTTTAGCCTCAATAGCTGGATATTTTTTATCAAATGGTAAGGTGGAGTTTATTGAAGTATTTAAAGTTTGGTGTTGGTGGGTATTTACTCCTTTAATTATCTGGCAAGTATCAGAATTTGCTTTCAAGCATTGCAAAAGATTTTTCTTTGCTAAAAGCTTAGGTCCTCAGTATGAGTTTAATCGCCGCACTGGGCTTGTCACCCTGTACGACAGAAAAACCAAACAAGCCTCGCAGCACCGGTTTTACGAGTTTGATGCCTATTTAAATAGCTTTGTGTCCAAACAAGGCATTATGCAATACCAACTTTACATTGTGCACCGCTACAGCCCTAAAAAACTGATGAGCATGTACCCCTTACAAGGTCCTAGCTATAACATTGAACCTCATGGTGCAGTGTGGGATTTTTTGCAAAACTACATGGATATTAGTCAACCCTTACCCGATATCCCCGAGCTGGAAGAGTACCGAAGCCTAGACCCCGTGACCGCCGAGCACGACAAGCGCACAGGCCGTCCAGCGGACTATTGGCTAAACGTAGTAGATGAAGAGACCCTGAAACAAAAAATTGATGAAAATGGTCGAATCATCTTTGAACTTCACCTAGAACGTCGCCCAGACATCATGTTGCAACATGTTAACTACCAATCCTAGCTCACCTTATTATGGGAAAGAGGCCTATACGCCCAAGACAATCCCAGACCAACCACCCGAGCCAAATAAATCGTGGTTGCGTAGTTTTGGTAAAATCCGCCTGCCATGGGGCAATACCTCGCAAGCGGTGCCTATTAGTAAACTCAGTAAGTTTCAGGTGAAAAACTTACGGTATATGGAAGCGAACTACAGTGCAACGCAACGGACGCATCTGAAAAAAAAGATCAACGATCTAGGGGCAGAGTTCAATCATGAGTGTTACCGTATGCCCCATGTTACTATGCGTTTGACTTTGATTGGTTTTTTTATGTCCCTTAGTAAAATAACCACTTTTCTATTTGTACCTTTATCAACAATAATTTGTTTGTTTATGTATTTCACTATTAATAAAGTTACATTTGAAGAAGCTTTTTTTTCATGGTGCTGGATAAGCTTAACCCCTTTTTTTTTATGGAAATTCAGTGAATTTATATTTAAACATTGCAAAGGATTTTTCTTTGCTAAAAGCTTAGGCCCTCAGTATGAGTTTAATCGCCGTACAGGACTTGTCACCCTGTACGACAGAAAAACCAAACAAGCCTCGCAGCATCCATTTTACGAGTTTGATGCCTATTTAAATAGCTTTGTGTCCAAGCAAGGCATTATGCAATACCAACTTTACATTGTGCACCGCTACAGCCCTAAAAAACTGATGAGCATGTACCCCTTACAGGGCCCTAGCTATAACATCGAACCTCATGGTGCGGTGTGGGATTTTCTACAAAACTACATGGATATTAGTCAGCCCTTACCCGATATCCCCGAGCTGGAAGAGTACCGAAGCCTAGACCCCGTGACCGCCGAACACGACAAACGCACTGGCCGTCCAGCGGACTATTGGCTAAACGTAGTAGATGAAGAGACCTTGAAACAAAAAATTGATGAAAATGGTCGAATCATCTTTGAACTTCACCTAGAACGTCGCCCAGACATTATGTTGCAACATGTTAACTACCAATCTTGATGTAAATGACAGAAGGAAAGCATTGAGTAACACTGAGCTAATGCAACACTCTGTTACCATTCCTTTGAGGTTTGAGGACAGAAATTAACTGATCAAATAAAGGTGTTTTTTTAACCAACGCCTTAAACCCATAAGAACTGGGCTTGGTGATGAGATCCACTAACCCTAAATACGACAAATAACGCTCAAAATTCCTAAAGCAATAACAGTATTTAGCCCTATCCTCGGCAGAAACATAAGGATCAGGGATATTGTGTTTACCCAATAATCCTGGAAAAGCCTTAAAATACTTGTCAGCGTAAAACTCAAGCGTTTGTTGGGTATTACCATACTTCGCCAACAAAACTAAAGTAAATCCGAGCCCCATTCTGCCAATATCGCTATTATCAAAGCCATCAAAGTATCCCCAATTAAACTTATTGGCTAATACATCCAACAGACCATGTACTAATGCGGGTTTATTACCAAGCAACCGCTTACCCTGTTGGGTTAGTGACAGCTTATTATTACGTTCTTTGCTTAAATGAAAGCCACTTAATAGCACCCTGGCTAAATGCACCGCAATTGTATCTTGCTCTTTAATTACATTTTTCGGACTTATTTCAACCGTGGGCTCAGGAGGCCCCAAAACATATAGCGCTTTGACCCATTTGGGCGGTAAGTTACCAGCTTTGGTTAATGCGAGTGTTTGCTGCTCATCCAAAATAGACATCAACAAACACACTTGATTAAGTAGTGGTATTGCTTCGTAAGCTCTATCGGATAACACATTAATTTTGACAGGGGAGAGAGGATCTTTTAAAAAATCAAACAAAGATCCCATCTCCTCGGGAGAATAACCCTCAAAATCTTCATCGGGTACACGATTAAACTGCTCAATAAGCACCTTCATCCATTCATCTTCTGGGTCTACCATCATTTATCCTTAAATAAAAATGTTCTCCGACAGTCGGCTTCTTATTTAGTAACGATTAGCTAACATATAGTAGGCTAAAAAGACAATTATTACTTCTTCTTAGCCTTTTTTGGTGCATCAACCGCTTCTTTTAACCCTTTGCCTGCTTTAAATACCGGCGCTTTTTTAGCTGGAATGGTCATCGGCTTGCCCGTTTGTAAGTTACGTGCTTGACGTTCAGCGCGCTGACGTACCTCAAAACTACCAAAGCCAACTAATGCGACTGGTTCATCTTTTTGTAATGTTTCAGTAACTGTTTCTAACAATGCATTAAGCACTTTTCCTGCTTCTACTTGAGTAATATCTGCCTTAGTGGCAATGGCTTGAATGAGTTCAGATTTATTCATGGTTCTCTCTTTGATTAATTTAATAACATCTATAGCGAATAGATTCGAATCAGTTATTATAATCATGCACAATCAATATGAATAGCTTTAATACCTCATTACTCACTATTTTGCATGTACAGTGTTTAGCTTGTGATTCATTTCGAAATCTGCAATACCTATTTTGTATTTAATCACGTAATTTATTCTTCTTCATCGCATCATAACGACGTTTTTCAACAACGAGAAATGTCATATGGTACTCAAAAAAACATCTCAACAATTTATTTTATGGCTAGTGCTAGGTCTTGCCAGTGGCGTTTGTACAGCGAGTAATCATCTAGAGCAAACCGAACTTGATGATATTACAAGGCAATTAACGATTATTGAATATCGTATTAACGTGCAAGCAAGTAAACCTATCACCGAACGCCAACGTTATTATTTTGATTATCAACGATTAAAGCACGACATCAGTACGATAAAGCAAGGCATTAATCGCTATCAAAACCCTATTCGAGCACAACCGCGTGATCCTATCATTTTAACGGGTGACTATCAGACAGAGGATAAACCATGAGTTTATCGAGTAATCAAAGCGATGCATTCAGTATTAACAGTGGGTTTACTGCCGATCAGCTCAGTTACCTGATTCTCGGTTTTTTCTTTGCCGTACTCATTTTATGGGGTGTATGGGCAATCAAGACTGCCTATGCCGGATGGGTCACTAAACAACTTAGTCACAAAGAGTTTGTGATGGTGGTTGTTCGTTTTGGGGTCATCTACTGCGTTTTAACTTTTCTCCTTCTGTCTTAATTTATTTCAATTGTTTAAGAGGACTTTATATGCTTAACAAATTATCCCGTTATTTCGTCACCATGATTAATGTATGTTCATTGACGATTATCTCTTTCACTTCACAAGCAGCCGGTTTACCGCAGATGGAAGATCCGTCAAGAGGTCGCGGTAATGGTATTTGGCAAACCATTCAGAACTATGCCTATGATGCCGTGATGCTCGTTGCTCTGCTGGTTATCTCCTGCATGTTTATCGGGGTGTGTTATCACGCCTATGTCGTTTATGCCGAAATTCAACAAAACAAAAAGACCTGGGGACAATTTGGTTTAACCGTTGCGGTGGGTGCTATTTTGCTGGTGATTGGTATTTGGTTATTAACCGAAGGTACAGGTATTTTATAAGGATTGTCTATGCGTGATGAAGAATACTTATTGGAAGATGGTACGGTCAATTTCTTACCCAATCGTCTTAATCGTCAACCCGTCATTGTACGAGGTTTAACAGCGGATGAATTGTGGCTAACCGTAGCTATCACTGGCTTATTAGGGCTTGGACTAGGAATTGTGGTGGCCTTGTTGACCGGGCAAATCGGGATGGCACCGACCACCGTCTTAGTCAGTATTGCCGCTGGAGTATTTATTGGCGGCAGTCTTTTAAGGCGTAAAAAACGGGGGCGTCCTGACACTTGGCTATACCGTCAAATGCAATGGCAACTAAAACAACAGATGCCAATGCTCGGAAAACTTACTGGCGGTCAAACATTGATTACACTGACCAGTAGTTGGGAAGTTAAACGAGAGCAATTAGCAAGGCAAGATCCTAAACGTCGCCCTCGTGATCCTGGCAACAATAAAAAAAGAGAGGAGCGACCTAAACGATGAGTCGTTTTAAAAATGAAATAAAGCACCTAACAGCCCATGTGACAACATTGAGAATTGTTGTGTTAACGATGTTTATTCTCACCTTATTTATGGGCTTTGGTTGGTTGCGCTCCCCAAAATCACTCACCATTCATGTACCGCCTGATTTACGCTCTGGGAGTACAAGGCTTTGGTGGGATGTACCGCCTGAGTCGGTTTATAGTTTTGGATTTTATATTTTCCAACATCTTAATCGCTGGCCGACTGACGGTGAAGTGGATTATCAGCGTAACATTCACAGCTTATCTGCCTATTTCACCCCAAGTTGCCAAACCTATTTACAAGCGGACTACCGCATCCGCCGTGATAATGGTGAGCTGCGTAAACGGGTACGCGGTATTTATGAAATCCCCGGCCGTGGTTATGCCGATGATCCGACTAAACGTGTGCAACAACTCAGTAATGATGAATGGTTAGTTACCTTTGATATCGCCGCTGATGAATATTTTGGTTCAGAGCAAGTGAAACGTGCGTTAGTCCGTTACCCCGTGCGCGTTATCAAAATGGATGTTGACCCTGAAAAAAATCCGTTTGGTTTAATGCTTGATTGTTACGATACCACGCCACAGCGAATAGAAGTGTTACCCAATGAAAAAGCCAATAATGCATTAGGAAACAAGCCATGATAAATCATCTAAATAAAATCAGAACGATGTTATCGATAATTGCTCTACTGAGTATGACACCTTTTGCAACGTGGGCGGTTGAGTTAATGAAATGGGATCGAATGCCTATTGCCGTACCGTTACTTGTTGGGCAAGAGCGCGTGATTTTTGTTGATAGTAATGTGCGTGTTGGCGTGCCATCATCATTAGAAGGCAAACTGCGTGTACAATCCACGGGTGGCACCCTTTATTTACTTGCCAGTGAACCGATAGCGCCGACTCGCTTACAACTGCAAGATGCTGAAACGGGTGCATTAATGTTGATGGACATTGTAGCGACAAAGCCTGATCAATCAGAGGTGAGCTTAGAACCCGTACAAATTATAGAGGGCGATCACACACCGATACGTTATGGCAAAAATAGTCATCAAGTTGATAAAGACAGTGAACAAAATAGCGCAACGAAAGCCAAGTCAGTACCAGAAACGCCCATTCCTATTGTGCTTACTCGATATGCATCGCAAAACCTTTATGCACCTCTTCGCACCGTTGAACCCGTTCGAGGTGTGAGTCGAGTTAATATCAATTCAAAACTTAACCTGGCCAGTTTATTACCCACTCAAGCGATTAAATCGAATGTGCTTGCAGCGTGGAAGCTCGATAATTACGTGGTCAGTGCGGTTAAGTTAACTAACACCTGTAACGAATTAATTGAACTTGATCCAAGGTTATTACAAGGTGACTTTATCGCGGCCACTTTCCAGCATCAGACACTTGGTCCCAAAGGACAAGCAACTGATACCACCGTTGTCTATTTAGTCACCTATCAAAAAGGCTTAGCCAACGCACTATTGCCAACAATTAGCCGTTTTGATGCGATGCAAGGTATTTATTACAGTGAACAAGGAGTGGATGATGAAAAGTAATGCGTTACTAAAATGGCTGGTTATTCCAGTGCTCTTTATTGTGATATTTATTGTGGCGAAAACGCTAACGAGCAATAAAGAAACCGAAAGTAACACTGACATTGCGCCACGTTTGACGGCTGAAGAAATGAAGGCCTTGGGCATTGAAGGCGATACACCAAGGGATACACTGGCAACACTGGTCGGTCAAGTTAAACAATTACGTCAAGAACTGCAAGACACAAGGCTAAATTACCAAGATCAAAAAGTGGAGAATGAGCGCTTACGTGCCCGTGAAAGCAATATTGACCAAAAAATTAATTCAGTATTTAACAGTGAAAAAGAACGTTTACGTCAAGAACAACAACGAAATGCAAAAGAACAGCAGCAAACAAGTAAGCTGCTTGGCGAGTTACAAAATCGTATAAGTAGTCTAGGGAATAAACCATCCGTTGATCTTCCTATTGGTTTAGGACTAGAAACAGCACAAACTGTTCCTGAAACCGTGATTTGGGTTGAACCCTCGGACGTTAAACCGACGCCAGACCTACGTAATCAAAATGCAGGAAACCCCTTTGCCACCAGTTTTAACCGTAGCAATAGTGAAGATAAAAGCCTGTTTGCCGGACAAAAAATTAGGCATGAAAACTATGCCGAAAAAAACGATAGCTTAACGCCAGTTTACACCATCCCCGCCAATTCAACTCTCATGGGTTCGGTTGCCATGACTGCCTTAATTGGCCGAGTGCCGGTCGATGGTACAGTCAATGACCCGTATCCCTTCAAGGTATTAGTCGGCCCCGATAACTTAACCGCTAACGGCATTGATTTACCCGATGTCGTCGGCGCGGTGTTATCAGGTAGCGCATCAGGGGATTGGACACTCTCGTGTGTACGAGGACAAATTACGTCCATGACTTTTGTCTTCAACGACGGCACTATCCGCACCGTTCCCAAACCTGCCACAGGTGAATCCACGCAAAATAAAAACAACCGTAACGCCACCGCTGGAGGTTTAGGCTGGATTTCAGACCCTTATGGCATTCCGTGCGTTTCAGGCGAGCGTAAAAGCAATGCGGCTGAGTATATTGGTAATCAATCACTGATTACTGCTGCAGGTGCAGGCGTAGCTTATTTATTACGTGATTCCGACAATAACACCTATTCCAATGGCGGTGATGTCACGACTAGCACTGATGCGGTGGGGCAAATTTTACAAGGTGGCGTGAAAGATATTTCTACCTGGATGAACAAACTTTACGGTGAAGCCTTTGCGGCGGTTTATGTGAAACCCGGCGCAAAGGTCGCTGTACACTTAGACCAAGAACTGGCGATTGACTTTGATGAACAAGGTCGTCGTGTTGATTATAAAAACAACGGAGGGACACATGCCTTATCGCTCGACTAATAATATAAAACTGATTTTAATACTTTCATTCACATTGGTGTTATCGGCGTGTTCAACCAGTAAAGATGAACTATTACCCCATGATAGCACCACCATGCTTGATGTATGGAATCAAGGTACAGGGGGTAGTGTTTCTGTGTCTGGCAATCAAACCGCTCAGCAATTAATAGACGCACGGTTTCAACTACGAAGACCATTAACCGAGTCAGAGCTTGCTTTACAAGTCAGTTTTCAAACTAACTATACACGGCAAGCCCATACCGAAATTACTCATCAATTTAAACGACTGCCTAATCCAGATTTAGTGATGTATGTATTTCCCCACCTAGCCGGAAGCGATCCGGTGCCCGTGCCCGGTTACAGCACAGTATTTCCGCTTTATCAACGTGTACAGTATGCCATGCCTGGTGAACGAGTGGAGCCGTATTAATGTTAAAAAAATTAATTCATTTGCTGCCAAACAAAACCAAGCCAACACAGCCATTGGATTCATTCATCGAAGAGCTAGAACAAGTACAGAAACAAGAGAGTTGGCAAACGTATTGTGAACGGTTAAAAGACGCTAAGCTGTCGATACCTAAAGCTAAAGCCAATAAAGAAAAAGATGCCACATTGGCCGATGAAGAGGCATTGTATCAACGTGGACCTTCTTTTATTGATTTACTGCCTTATGCTGAATTTCAAACCGATTCAAAAACCATGCTACTCGATGACGGACAATCGGTTGTCGCATTTTATGAAGTGATGCCCATTGGTACTGAAGGGCGTGAAGCGAATTGGCTACAAAAAGTGCGTGATAGTTTAGAAAATGCTCTGCAAGATAGTTTTGATGAAGAAGAAAAAAATCCGTGGGTGATTCAGTTTTATGCTCAAGATGAAATCTCATGGGATAGCTACCTCGATCATCTAAACCACTACCGACAACCACGAACCCATGACAGTGAGTTTAGTGAAGCTTACCTTTCCTTATTTGAAAAACACCTCTATGCGATTGCTAAACCGGGCGGTTTATTTACTGATAATACCGTCACTAAACTGCCTTGGCGTGGGCAAAATCGGCGTATTCGGCTAGTCATTTATCGACGTGTACAAGGTATGGCTTCACGCCGTGACAATTCACCCGAACAAGCTTTAAATACCGTGTGTGACCGTTTAGTGGGTGGACTCAGTAATGCAGGGATTAAAGTAAAACGTCTCGGTGCGCAAGAAATTCATGATTGGTTACTGCGTTGGTTTAATCCTTATCCTGATATGCTCGGTAATGAGGCCAAAGACCGCGATTACTTTTATAAACTGGTGGGTTATCCACCTGAAGTGGAAGGTGGTGAATTAGAACTTGCCAGTGGGGTCGATTTTAGCGAACGGCTGTTTTTCAACAAACCACGTTCAGACGTTACTAAGGGCTTATGGTACTTTGATAACTGTCCTCATCGGGTACTGGTGTTGGATAAACTGCGTTCTCCGCCGAGTGTGGGGCATATCACCGGCGAAACAAAAAAAGGCGGTGATGCCATCAATGCACTGTTTGACCAAATGCCAGAAGACACTTTGCTGTGTATCACGATGGTGATTACGCCCCAAGACATTTTGGAATCCCATCTTAATTACTTAGCCAAAAAATCGGTAGGTGAAACCCTTGCGTCCGAACAAACCCGTGATGATGTGGATGATGCCCGTAAACTCATTGGGAGTTCTCATAAACTTTATCGTGCATCGGTTGCATTTTATTTACGGGGTCAAACAGAACACATACTGCAAGAACGAGAACTCGCACTGTGTAATGTCATGCTAGGGGCAGGACTGCAACCTATTCGCGAAGAAGATGAAGTCGCCCCACTCAATAGCTATTTACGTTGGCTGCCTTGTGTCTATAACCCAGCTAAAGATAAAAAACAGTGGTATACCCAACTGATGTTTGCTCAGCATGTGGCAAATTTAGCGCCTGTGTGGGGGAGAAGTCAAGGTACAGGGCATCCTGGTATCACCTTTTTTAATCGTGGTGGTGGAACGGTGACGTTTGATCCGCTCAATAAACTCGACCGTCAAATGAATGCTCATCTATTTTTGTTTGGGCCAACAGGATCAGGAAAATCTGCCACACTCAATAATATTTTAAGTCAAATCACAGCTATCTACCGACCACGGTTATTTATTGTGGAAGCGGGTAACTCCTTTGGTTTATTTGCTGACTTAGCCAAACGTCAAGGACTGACTGTCAATAAAGTACGACTGGCACCGGGGTCAGGTGTTAGCCTTGCCCCCTTTGTCGATGCGAGGCGCTTAGTGCAAACCCCGTATGAAGTTGAAACACTTGATGTCGATCAACTTGATGAAGATAGTCCACTCAATGGGCAAACTGAAAAAAACACAGAAGATGAACAGCGAGACGTACTCGGTGAGCTTGAAATCACGGCACGGATGATGATTACCGGAGGTGAAGAAAAAGAAGAAGCACGCATGACACGGGCTGATCGCAGCATGATAAGGCAATGTATTGTCGATGCGGCTGAGCAATGCGAAAAACATGATCGTATGGTACTCACTCAGGATATTCGTGATGCATTAAGGAAACGTGCGCAAATCGGACAACTCCCGGAAGCCAGAGCAAATCGCTTACTTGAAATGGCGGATGCGATGGACATGTTTTGTCAAGGAATGGATGGCGATATGTTTAATAAACCGGGAACACCTTGGCCAGAAACCGATATTACCATTGTGGATCTCGCCACCTTTGCGCGAGAAGGTTATAACGCACAGCTTTCCATTGCTTATATCTCACTGATTAATACCGTTAATAATATTGCAGAGCGTGATCAGTTCTTAGGACGCCCCATTATCTTTGTCACTGATGAAGGTCATATTATTACCAAAAATCCACTGCTTTCACCTTATGTAGTCAAAATCACCAAGATGTGGCGAAAGCTTGGTGCTTGGTATTGGCTTGCGACGCAAAACGTAGATGATTTACCGAAAGCGGCTGAGCCAATGCTTAATATGATTGAATGGTGGATTTGTCTCAATATGCCGCCCGATGAAGTGGAAAAAATCGCTCGTTTTCGTGAACTCAATGATGCCCAAAAAGCCTTGATGTTATCCGCCCGAAAAGAATCCGGTAAATATACCGAAGGCGTTATTTTATCAAAATCAATGGAAGTGCTCTTTAGAGCAGTGCCACCGAGTCTTTATCTAGCGCTGGCCATGACAGAGCCAGAAGAGAAGAACGAACGTTATCAACTGATGCAAAAGCACGGTATCAGTGAACTTGATGCCGCTATCCTAGTGGCCCAAATGATGGATAAAAAACGCGGGATCTAATTTGGATAAACTCTTTATTCATCATTTTTTGCTCCTAAACTAACCAAGAATGGCAAGCACCGGTTCGGTGCATCCTGCTTGTTCACTGAGCATTATCAGTGAAACCCAAACTGGCGACATTCTGTGAGTCAGTGTCATTGCAAGACAATGATTGAGTGCGGAATTATAAAACAACATTACTTACTCGCAGGCTTTTTAACGCGAGTGTACTGAATTTTTATTAAAAAATAAAAGAGGATATCTTTATGAGTATATTATTTTATTCATCGGTCGCTATTCCTATCATTATAACGGCAAGAAAATATGATAGCCGCATCATGTTAGTTAAAGACGGTGGAGTCTATTTGATGGTAAATACGCACAATAAAATGAGTATTGGTTATGCGAAAAATTGTAATCCTGATATTGATCCCGATTATTTTGATTACTCTAGTCGTCATCTTGGAGGTAGTGATTTTTTTGAATCTTTTGATCCCCATGACAAGATATTTGATTGGGTAATCAATTATCAATTAAATCTACAAATCAGTAGGAAAGGTAAAAAAATACTTTTATCCGCAGTACGTGGTGAATCCTATGAATTATCTGAATCAGCATGATAGAAAGAATGCTGACTTTTTAAATTGACTTATAAGCACAATAATTATTTGTTTTTTTTAATAAATGTATTTAACCCTATGGGGAAGTGACTTTTCCCTGTGAAAAACATTTCTCCTTTTTTAATTTACTGAAATGGAGAAATGGTATGTCAAAACCAACTAAAAAAACTGATGCTAAACACTTAAAACACTATTACGGTATTGCTAAGATTTGCTTTTTCATCATGGTCTTTAATATCGTCGTGCGTCTTGACCTTTGGGTTAGTATCGCAGGAATGATTGTTTTACTGCCGTATTTATTACAGAAGTTATTGTTAAAGAAGTTGGATGCTGCTAAGTATCTAAATCTTTTTAATCACTATGTTGATGCGATTAAAAAAGTGCATCAAGAACCTAAGATTAACCAAACACAAGAAAATACCCATACACCTGCGCAGACGATTGAACCGACTCAATCAGAAATGAATGATTTTGTTGATCCTTCTTTTGAAGCCATTTGGCAAGATTATCCGCAAAGTAATTTTATGTGGGATGAACAATTGTAAGGAGTTAACATTTAATGTTTAAAGAGTAAATTAATATTCAAGAAGGTTCCTTAACAGGAACTTTCTTTTTTAGATGTCAAAGACTCATCATGTAAATTAGTATTTATGCGCTATATATAAGCAAAAATAGAGAAAGGCAAGTCCTAATATACCGCCCTGTATAACGCCGAAAATAGGTTTGATATCAACTTTAACACTATCTTAAGTATCAATGTTTTCAGTACTACTAGTTGTCTTTTTTTGTTGTTTTAGGTCTTCATTTTTATTTGTATTTTTTGTTGGCTTTTTGCCGCTATTTACCCATATAGCTAATCCAATGGGAATACCCAAAGCCAGTATTATCGATACAACTGCTAATGGAAGCCTGTACTCAGGAGGACCTTTATAACCTCCGGCGCTTTGGAACATACCATGATAATAAGCGAAGCAGGGAGAGTTACAAAAAAAGATAAAAAATAGCAAAATAAATTTTTTAAACATTATCAGTAGCAGTTAAATTAATCTCTAGCATTATAACAAAGTCATAACCTAATGACAAAATACCCACTTATCCTAATATGATGGATAGGATTGACAGATTTTTTATCTATTTAAAGCTATTAAAATAAACAACGCCTATTTTCCATTAATCCTCGTTCAAACAGCCTAACTGCGTTTAAATCTCATGCATTGTAATCTTAATGAAGGCAATTCATGAAAATCAAATCCTTATTATTTATCGTCAGCATACTGCTGGGTAACTTCAATGTTTATGCTTCAGTGATTATCGTGACTGATAAACTACATCCACTGCACAATATTCCTAATGATGCCGAAATTATTATGCTTGATGATAGCATCGAGCTTCATGCTACCTTATCAGACAATCTGCCCAATGATCCTGTACAAGCTGAGCAACTCGTCAAAGCGCGGTTAACGGCGTTAGGAAACAGCTATCAACAAAACATGAAGCAAGCATTACAAGGTGCATTAGCGGCTTATCAGCTAGGTGTCATCAAAATTCCTGCTGTGATTCAGGATAATCGCTATGTCGTTTATGGTGAATCAGATGTTTTAGCTGCGTTAGCGCTTATTAAGCAGCGAGGACAGGATGAGCCGTAAACATTTCTCAATCACCGTATTAGTAGCCTTTTTTGCAACGTTCAGCGTCAATGCCAAAATTAATACAGTCGATATTTCCGCATCAACGCTGTCTCCAGATTGCCTCGAATACCGAATTGCCGGTATTTGTTATTGGCTTTTGTGTACACCATTAGGTTGCAAAGTCAAAACATCGGTAAAAGTCAAACACTATGTCCCTGATGCTGTGGTCACAAGCTATGTCAGTACGGGCGACAGCCCTTGGACCGAAACGGCTATTATGGGAACCCCTGTACCTGGTGCACAAAGTGGAAGTTATGCAACATCCAATCAAGCTAACGAAAATGCCATTGCTAAATTTAATAACGTTGATGTAATTGGTCATCCGAGTAGCAGCTTATTCAACCAGTTTGTGAGTAGTTACGGTTATAGTTGCCTAGGGGCAGGCCAATCCTTTATGCCTTATTTTATTTCAACCCTTGATACCGTGGCTTGGCGTTACAACGTGCCCGAAGTCGCCTATCCAGAATCGTTAATCCCAGGAACGCGAGAAATCGGTACACGTACTTCAGCAAATTTATGGGGCAATGTTTATCCGCGTGGCGGTTTTACGCATCAAGCCGATGATTACAAAGCAGCCGCAACCAATGCACAACGAGCAGGTGATATCGTCACGCGCCGTGGACAACCGCATGTTTACTTGCCACTCCTTGCTAACAAAAAAGACGGCTATTGGCCCGCTGGTGAATTAATTGAGAGCAAAGCGTCCACCGGAAAATGGCAGGCACTGACCCCAAAAACGTCCTCCAGTTGCCAAGTGTTTCCCGACAACCAAACCCTGCATGAACAAGCTGACGATGGGGCTTATGGGTGGACGTTATGGCGACCTTATAGCTGCTGTAAACGCCGTGGGCAAACTTTTTTATATAGCATTGATTTTTAATAAGGACCCAAACATGATTGATTTATATAAACGCACGTTGCTTATTAGCTTGTTAAGCCTGGTTGGATTTACTGTACCAATGACCAGTTACGCGATTCAAACCCAAATCGATGACACCAGTATTAATACGAGTGGTGCTGTCATTGATGATTATGTTTTTTACAACATCGGTGGTGGTCGCGCGGTATCTATGTCAAAGCACAACAACATGCAAAGTATCAAAATTGGTGCGGGTTGGAATAGTAACTTAATTTGTGGTGACATGAACTTGGAAACCACCCTACAAAACCAACTCAACGGCGTAACGAATGGCTTTCAGCAAATCATGGGTAACGTCATTAACAACGCGACCAGCGCTGTAGCCTCATTACCCGCCATGATATTACAACGGGCTGATCCCGCGCTATATAATCTGTTAACCAATGGGATCTTACAAGCTCGCTTAGATTATGACCGTTCAAAACTCACTTGTCGTGCGATGACCGAAAAAATGGCAGATATGGCTGGTGGTAGCTATGGTTGGGGGCAACTTGCTCAAGGGACTGCATTATCGAGTGCGGTGAGTCAAAACAAAGATGCGGTTGATGCGATTGATAAAACGGAAGCTGACAAAGGCAATAATGGTGTGCCGTGGGTGGGTGGCAGTAATGCCGGTGGCAACGGGCAAAATCCAATAAAAGTCGTGTCTGATGTGACAAAATCAGGGTACAACCTACTTAATGGTCGTACAGTGACGGACAACAACAGCACCAATAAAAGCCAATGTGGTAATAATTTAGTGTGCCAAACGTGGTCATCCCCTGAAAAAGCGAGTGCCTTTGCCGTGCGAATACTCGGTGAACAAGTGCATCAAACGTGCGAAGGATGCACGAAAACCCAAACCACCGCAGGCGTTGGATTAACACCACTCATTCAAGAAACCTACGAAGAAAAACTCAAGAATATTCAAGAACTCGTTTCTGGAAGCCAAACGATGACCTTTGAAAATCTGCAAAATGCGGGCAGTCAATCGCTGCCCATTACCCGTGGTGTGATAGAAGCGCTTCGTGATGAGCCTGATTTAGACATGATGACAACTCGTCTTGCTTCTGAAGTCGCGTTATCGTCTGTCATGGAGCAAGCACTATTACTACAGCGTGTAATGATCACCGGTAGCAAAGAGCCGAATGTCGCAAGTAATGATTTAGCTCAGAGTGCTCTAGCACGAGAAAACAGCATACTAGAGCAAGAAATCAACAACCTTAATGCGGAGCTAGATTTACGACAAAAACTCGCTAATAATGCCGCCAAAACTATTTTAGATCGGCATCAAATTCGGAGTGAGAACTCACGCACTATTTACCAAGGTGATCCAGATCGTAATCGCTTACAACAAATCCAAAAACCAAGCGAATAGAGGCTATTCTCCATGTACAAAAAACTAAAACTACACTGGCTCTTCAATCGTAGTGTTGCTCTGTTCTTACTCAGTTTAATTGGATTGATGGGCGTTGCAATGATGATTAATGTAGTAGGTATTCAAATAACCGGCACAATGGGCAACTGGCGTAATTGGCTAGCACATCACTCATATTATTTCTTAATTTGGCGAATCGTTTTATACACGCTAGTGATTATGGGCTGGTTGTGGGCTAAAAGGCGTTTGACTGCCCGTGAGTTACGCCACTATCCACAAAGCCATATCACACTTAAACAGCGCTTTCTACGTATTGAAGTCGCAACCGTGATTGCTTTCATTGTATTAGAGCTGAGCAATGGGATCGGGAGATAGTAACGCGTGATGACACTTTATACCTCCGATTATCTTGAATACTACTTAACCCTGGTTGGTTGGATTGTCAGCAATGGCATTTGGCAAGTACTGGAAGCTTCAGGGCTCTTTGTTTTACCCTTTATCAGTATTATTTTACAAGAATGGCTTAAAGCCAGAGCTGAAGGTGCTGATGAAGGTAACAAAGGGGCACTATCGGCTATCCGCGTTGAAAACCGTATTTGGGTGGCGATAGTGGTGATTTTATTTGCCGGTGTGCCTTTTATTGATATTAACCTAGCCAGTATCAAATACGACAGTAGCCGCTCCGAGCAATGCCAAGTACTAGTTGCCAAGCCTGAAGAGACCAATTGGAGCAATGCGTTTACTTCACTGAATAATCAAACCGCTAAAGTACCGCTATGGTGGTTTTTAATTCATTCCGTTTCCAAGGGCATTACCAGTAGTGCGGTCGCCTCCATCCCGTGTGGTATTGATTTACGGCAAATGCGTATCGACATTGATAATACCCGTATCAATGATCCACTGCTTGCTCAAGAAATCGCTGATTTTACCCATGATTGCTATGGACCGGCACGGGCTAAACTCTTTATGAATAGACCAATCCTCACGGATAAACAAATGAGTGATGTGAACTGGATAGGTTCACACTACTTTTTAGATAATGCTGGCTTTTATGACACTTACCGCTCGCATACCCCAAGAACCGCCTGGCCGTATAACACAGCTCGTGATGCAGGGCTTGCTCAGACCAATGACGGCGGAGGCTATCCCAATTGCACAACGTGGTGGTCAGACAGTAACAAGGGGCTACGTGCAAAGATTATCAAACAAGTCGAACCCGATTTACTGTCTCGTTTTGCTCGTTGGCTGCATTTAAAAAGCCACGATGAAGTGATCGATGAAATTGTCAGAGCGATTGCCTCGCCAAGACAACAAACCATGAACCAAGGCTCTGTCTATACCGATTATGGTGGTGTGGTGGGCGGCAACATGGATAATCGAGTGGTAGGAGCACTCGGTGATATTGGGCTTGCGGTTGGGTCATTGTCTTATTTTCCGTCAATGGATGTATTACGGCAAGCCTTACCACTGGTGCTGTCTTTTTTAAAAATGGCACTGGTGATTTGTATTCCACTCGTACTGCTCATTGGCCTGTATGACTTAAAAACCGTAGTAACAATAAGCTGTGTTGAGTTCGCGTTATTTTTTGTGGATTTTTGGTTTCAACTGGCCCGTTGGATTGACAGTACGATTTTGGACGCACTTTATAGTTGGGACTCGCCTCATAGTAACTGGAATCCGTTTCTAGGCATTGATAATGCGATGGGAGATATGCTCTTGAATTTTGTAATGGGGGCGATGTTTATCGTATTACCAATGTTTTGATTAGTGCTCTAAGTTGGGTTGGTGTTCGCGCAGGGAACATGGTGCAAATGTTAACTTCTGGTAGCAATGATGCTAAAGGGGCTGGAGGAAAAGGTGTTGGAACATTAATGAAGGTTGGCAAGATGGTTGTAACAAAAGGAGCTAGTAAGTGAGAAAAATACTTTCATTGATACCAAAATATAGTTTTTTAATCATTCAAATCATCTGGGTCATCTTTCCAAATGATGCACTCATCACCTTTATAAAGTCCCCAACCAGAAGGTCCCATTCTCCACTCTTCTTGTGGGGGAGGAGAAACATCAATATCCACACCAGCTAATAACAATGCACCAATGATTAAGGTCACTAATCCCATCCACATAGGGAACAAGATAAACAGTAAGGAAATAAGAATGAACAGATTAATCACTACAGTGAGTTTTTTAGCAAAAGAAGCTGATAATCCTTTGCGAATCAGGAATTGGCACTCTTTACGTAAAATCCAGCCAACAGACTGCCTTAAACGTCCTCGAACGCTTTGTGGGGCTTTGTGGTTAGTGTTGGTTTTCACAGTAGTCACCTTGCGGTATCGGGCTGATGGTCAAAAAATAACATGAGTAGCGGGTTTTATCAACAAAAAACAACATTAAACCGATAAGAAATTAGATTGATCGTTATCGGCGATCAATGGGGTTTTATTGATCTATATAAACGATTTTTCTAAGACTTTATTTTTTGTTAAAAGAGTCTACTACCTAAAAAGATGAAACCGAGAAAACAATGAGGACAAGTTAAGATGATCAGTAACACACAGATAAAACGCTATTGTCTCGTTCGGCAAGCAACCCTAAAATTTTTCTTGTTATATTGTTGCGTAGTACTGTGGCTTGCCGGTTACAGCCATGCCGCCGTATCTGCGGTCACAAGCCATTTTATTATCGGCAGCGCTCCAACATTTAATCCTCAGCTTGAACAAGAAATAGCACAACAACAGTTTAGCTTATTAATGTTCAATTATCAGGGGAAGACTTACGGTAATAGTACAATGCAATCTTTCCCTGCGGTTGATCCGCTCTCGACAATTCAAGATTTTATCCAACACGTCACGATAGCCCCGATGGTATTAAATGAGGGGGATGCGCTTGATGTGGATGGTGATGGTGTATTTACGGTTACATTTAACAGTGCGTCATTGACGCTTCGAGACAAATATAATGAGATAATCGATGTGAGTCATACCTTTTGTGAGCTGGTCGATAAAGCCCCCTTTACCTTGCATCTTAATGCAGCGCTTAATTTAACAACTCGTTATGGTGTTCCTAATACAACCGCTTACAATGTTAGTCAACAGTATCTTATCCCTTTAAAACCCACGCTTTGTTATCTAAAACCGAGTCTGACTTATGGCAGTGGTAACTATGCGGGCGTGACGACTATTTGGAATCCACAGCAAGGGTTTATTTACGATGCAAGTAAAACCCCTTTCCCAACAACGGGGATGGATGGACTGAATTTTGATATTAAAGTACTCGGTGTGGATGTGTTAACACAAGACATTAACACGATTTATTCTCATTTAGCCAATGTTAGTCTGCAATTAAGTCCGATGGATAGTCAAACGCTCCATGTTAAACTCAGTGGCCCAACGGCGAATAATCCCAAACCGTTTACTGCCAATGTCTTTAATATTCTGATTGGTCCAGCCCTAACTTACCGCTTTAAAATCAACCATTGGTTTATTTATAACAACGATCAATTACTGACGTGGGGTAATGCCAATAACTGGTGCAATGGGCTTGGGGGGAATCAACGTTATCAATTACCTGCAATAACACAACTGTCCAATGCGAGCCAGGATGTATCGGGTCAAGCCGGGGTTAGAAACTATACTCGATCTATTGGACAAGGGTTATTACCTGAATGGGGATCGCTTGTCAGTTATGGTCTCATGACCAGTCATTATATTTGGTCAAGTACCTTGCGACCAAATAGCGGTGGACATTATTACGATACCCACAATGTTATAGGCTCTATTTCTTCACCTGTGCCTGCGTTTCAAGAAATGAATTTGTGCGTTTCAAAATAATTTACGTGGTTTTAAAAGGAAAAGGGAAAAAGGTTTTAAGCGATAAAAGGTATTAATAGGTCGTTAAGGGTAAGAGTGCCATCACAAACGTGATGGCCTCTACCTCTGAAAAGATTATCGACGAAAGCAAAAGGTAAAAAGGAAAAGGGCAATGTGGTTAGGATTATTTAGGGGTAAAAAGGCACAAGCCATGAGCAATTCCCCCTTTGAAGTATCTCGCACTGTCCCCGATGGTTTTATCGCACCACAAACCGCAGAAAACCTATTATCCAACGTGCGCTGTCAGCAGTTATTAAAAGTTATCTGGCAGCGCACGTCGTTGTCATCCTCACAATTTAAACAACTCTATTTAAACCCCATTGAACGCTATGCCGAACTCGTTCAACTGTTTCCTGCTTCAGAAAGTCACCATCATGCCTATTTAGGTGGAATGCTTGAACATGGGCTTGAAATCATGGCTTATGCATTAAAATTTCGCCAATCCTATTTATTACCTATTGGCTCATCACCTGAAGAGCGCAGTGCCGTAGAAGATTGTTGGACAGCCGGTATCGCTTATGCGGCGCTGCTTCATGATATTGGCAAGATCGCCGTTGATATCCATGTAGAATACCAAGATGGTTCAATCTGGCATCCGTGGCATGGTCCTTTAAAAGCCTCGTATCGATTTCAATATCAAAAAAATCGTGAGTATCGTTTGCACAGTGTTAGTATTGGACTGTTATATCGGCAAATAATCGATACGAAGTTACTTGATTGGTTAGCTGAAAGTCATGAGTTATGGACACTGTTCACCTACTTTATTGCAGGACAAATGGAACAAGCAGGCGTATTAGGTGAACTTGTCACCAAAGCAGACCAAGCCTCCGTTGCACAGTCACTAGGTGGGAATACCAACCAAGTGATGAACTCACCTAAACATTCACTGCAACGAAAACTGCTTGATGGGCTACGTTACCTGGTCAAAGAAGAACTTAAACTTAACAACAATGGGCCGAGTGATGGTTGGCTTACCGAAGACGGGTTATGGTTAGTCAGTAAAACTGTGTCTGATAAACTCAGGGCTTACTTATTATCACAAGGTATTGAAGGGATCCCTTCCAAAAATTCGATACTCTTCACCGCACTTCAAGAACACCATATTATTTTAAGTACAAATGAAGATAAAGCCATTTGGAATGCCACCGTCACCAGTCACAGCAATGGTTGGTCGCAACCCTTTACTTTTTTAAAAGTGATGCCTTCACTGATTTGGTTAGATGAAAAGCCACCTGTTTTTGAAGGAACCGTTGTTATCAATCTGTCAAAAGATGACAGTCATGCTGAGCAACAATCTGATGATAACGCGACACAAAAAATGCCATCCCCATTTACAGAACAGAATGTATCCGACACAAACCATAAAGTTGAACCAGTCGTAACACCTAACGATTCACTGCCTGCCGATAGTTTAGAAGCGGTATTCAATTTACTTGAACTGAATGACGAGGATGAGCAACCAGTGTTAGAGGAGATAGCCAGTCAATTGTCTGTCACTGAAATCAACCCAACTGAGTCCAACTTAAACATTGATAGTCATCCAACTAATCTTTTTAATACTTATTCATCAATATTACAAGAGCCTACTGAGCAAAAGAGTACGTTGATTGAATTTACCGATACGGAAAAGCAAGTAATGAAACAAATTGATGAAATAATCCCATCGGGCGAACATTTTATTCAGTGGTTAAAAGACGCTATCTTAATGCAAAAACTCATTATCAATGAACCACAAGCTTTAATTCATACCGTGGATGATACCTTGTTTATCATTACACCAGGTATATTTATGCGTTATGTGATGGAATTTCCACAGGTGCAACAGATCGCCAAAGTCGAAAAAATTCCCGCATGGCGATATATGCAAAAAGCCTTTGAAAAGCTTAAATACCACAAACGATTAGAATGTGGCTATAGTATCTGGACGTGTGCGGTTGAAGGCCCCAAAAGTACCAAAAAAGTGCATGGGTATTTATTTGATGATCCGACAATACTTATTCCTGATATTGTTTATAATAATCCTTATTTGAAAATTATCGTCAATATAAACAATACACTAACCTCATAATTTAAGTGTAAAAAAGATTGATCTGCTTTAAAAGATCAACTATCTTAGGGTAACGAATCTGCTTATCGTTATTCATTCATAAAATTACTCAATAAATAAACAATAATAAATATTGAGCGCAAATAATAAGGGATCGCTATGGCTACGGTAGAACAAGTGGCAGGTACGCTAGCCTCGGTGGTGAGTGGTGTTGCCAATAATCAATATACATTAACAATTGAAGAACTTAATCTTAGCACTAGGCTATCCGTGTTATCGCTTGATGGGCATGAGGCTTTAAACCAACCTTGGCGCTATGAAATTACCTTTACCTGCGCTGATAAACAGATCCCAATAAATTCAGTACTGAGTCAATCAGCATCGTTAACCTTTGAAGTTCCAAATCTTGTTGAGCAAGTCGTTCAAATCAGCTCCCTTAAAAAGCCAACCTTACCACGCACATTATATGGTGTGATTACTGAGTTTAGTTTGCTATCTGTCAGTAAAGAGGAAGCCCGTTACCGTATCGTCTTACAGCCACGCCTTGCCTTATTTGCCAATGACCATTTTAGCGCAATTTACCAAAACCAGAGTGTGGTGAGCGTAGTTGAGGAAGTGCTACGCCGCCATGGTTTTACCGGCGTGGATTATCGCCTTGAGCTCAACGATAGCTATCCTGCGCGCGAGTTTATTACTCAATGGCAAGAGAGCGACCTTGAATTTATTCAGCGCTTACTGAGTGATGTCGGCATTTGGTTCCGTTTTGAAAGCCACTCAGAGCATCACTGTGATGTTTTAGTGCTGAGTGATTACGAGCAGGGACTTGAGGATGCGGGGCACTGATGAATCCCCTAATGATTTTTATCAAAATCATTAAGTTAAGGTAGATACACATCTTGTCATATGATCAAATGGTTTCGCCAAAAATCAATAATCAGACAACAAAATGTGCGAACTCGATATTTTACACGACTCTCTTTACCAATTCTGCCCCGAATTACACTTAAAACGACTCAACAGCTTAACGTTGG